>CAXDRT010000034.1:0-15061 GCA_963991835.1 uncultured euryarchaeote | reverse complement strand
CACGTATATTGTATTCATATCGCTTTTCGACTGTCCACTCCATCCCAGCCATGACTGTTGCGAAACTTCCCGAGCCACCTGCATCAAGCACCTTCACTCCGACGAGAGAAGCTTGTGGAGCCATTCCAATGTGTTCGTATGTTGGAGCACCGGTTCCAGCGGTTGTTCCAGCGCAATGAGAACCATGTCCTTGGTCGTCATAAGCAAATACTTCGGTACCATTTGTCAAAGAAGGATTGTTCACAGGATCGTAGAATCCGATGACCTTCGGATCGTTGGTTAATGGATCATCATCGTGGTCATCGAGGCTGGAGTGATTTCCATCAATCCCAGTATCAATAATAGCAACTGTGCTTCCTGTCCCGTCATATCCTGTATCTTGCCAGACTGTATCAACGCCGTGAAGAACGGCTGCGTCCCCGTTTGTAACTTCAAGAATTCCATCGAGTTCAAGCATGACAACTCCTGGAAGTCGAGATGCTGTGAGAACATCACCAACAGGCACTCTACCTGCCAGAGCATCAATTCCTTCGAGAGTCCATTGATGTTGGTAATTGACCTGTTCTACGAGCATCTGAATCTCTTCATTACCAGGTGTATGGTCAAAATCTATAATCAGCGGAAGTGTTTTTTCTGCATCAAGGAAATATGGGTTCTTTTGGTGGACCTCGATCATGTCTCCAATTCCGTTTCCATCCCTGTCCACGGTTGTTTCAACCCACCAGCCTTCTTCTTGCGGCTCAGCACCTGTATTTTCAACAGATACAGTCGCAAGTACTGTAGGTAATACAAACATGGTCATGCAGGCTAAAATCAACGTGGAGCGTGCTCCGCTCTTTCGGCTCATACACATTCCAATCAATTCTATTGTTTGAACTCTTTCAATTGAAGAGTAAGTTTCCTTCTCATAATCCTAACTATCAAGGTCAATGCAGGGTATATGCTTAATAATTCAATGTAGTATTTCTTCATGATTAAGATGCCAGCCCCAGTACGTGCTCCTAAGAAAACAATGTTAATTGCAAACGATGCTATTTTTGCAAGAGATGAGACTCCAACCGCTGCACCAGTCGTTGTTCGACCACCTGGCTCGAGTGAATTTGGTCTTTTCTTAGAACGGTTCACTGAAGTGATTATGTTTGGAGTGGCCATGCTTGCCATTTGGATCGGATTACTAAGCATTGCATTTGCAGAAAATGTTGGTGAAGAAAAGTTCCTCATCTTGTTCATTGGAGGATTACTCTCATCCGCAGTAGCATTATTCATGGTTGAATTACAGGCCAAAAAGAACGATAATCATCTGATGATTTCGCAAAATTATCTTCTTGGGTTGTCCTTTTTCTTCATGGCAGTTGGATTGTTATGGGGTGTTCGTTATCTTGCAGGATACCTCACACTCGATCTCTTCGTCGAAGATGGATTTGAATTATTTGGAACAATAGAGGATGGTGAATTCATTGCAAATGGTAATTTGATCTACGGACAAGCAATTGGTGCCGTCCTCATGTGTTTCGGACATCAGCGTATACTGAAGAGGTACAAAGGAGAAACGTCCTTTGGATGGGCTGTTGCGGCTTATATCCCACTTGGCCTTTTACTCGTCGGAGTTGGAACTTGGATTGAATGGGCTGATTATGAGGTCTCCTATCCACTTGGAACTGCAATCGTTGGTCTATCCGGTCTATCGATGTATACTGCTTTACAATCGAACAAGGCGATTAATTTCGGTGTTGTAAGCGTTGTCTCTGGATTGATTCCAATCGTCTACGAGATTCTCAATGAAAATGCAGGAGACCAAGGAAAAGGTGGTGCTTTGTCACTTCTTGTCTTCATCATCATCATACAGGGAACGCTTGCGAGCAGTGAGAAACTAAAGCGTGAACTTGTAGAAAAAATGTCCTTCATCCTCATCGGTGAAGTGATTATTGCAATGATCATTGCGGAGTTGAATGGCCTCCATCTTATCCTGGGTCCAATCAAATCTACGAGTCCTGGGTGGAGCCCTGAGCTCGTAACAGTTTTTACTCTCCCAGTCGCCCTATGGCTTACTCTGCTCTTCTCGTATTTCCCTGCAGCCCAAAAGAATCGAATTCCTGCAATGCCGATTGGTCTTGCTTTTGCTTTGTGGACACTGGAGGGAGACCAAGCAATTATGCCTTGGTGCGTTGCATTGGTGATGATCTCCTACATGTTATTCGCAGCAGAAGCAACCCGGAAGTGGGTTGCAAACCTCACAATTTCTGCACTCTCATTCTCCTATCTCTTTGGAGATACCATTGGAAACGGTATCGAAAACCAGGCAGTAAACGTAATTGTTGCAATCGGAATTGTTGTCATTGCAGAAACTGCCCGTCGCATGGACAAAATATCGATCTGGAGCAATGTGCAATCCGTTATATTCATTGCACTAAGCAGTACAATTCTTGACTCCCCATATTGGTTTGTTACATGGATCTTTGTTGGCTATCTCCTATCGATGGTCTATGAGTCCATGCTTAAGGCTCGAAGGGGAGATGATGTTGAAAAGAGAAATGCTACTCTAGCCCTTCTTACATCTCTTACACTGAGTTCGGGACTACTCTTGTTCGGAAAACTTAACCTTCCTGAGTCATACAAACCAGAAAGTTTGAACGGACTTTCGATAGAATTTATGCTTCTAGGATTCATCGTCTACGCATTATTCAACTCTGTTCGAGATGTCGAACTCGACTTTGGAAAATTACTCGATATTGTTGCAGTTAATGCAGCAGGGAGTTACTTCTATGACGCTGAAACCAATGCTTGGTACCTCAAGGAAGAATCCTCCGTTCCTGTAAAAGAGACCATTGAAACACGCTCTTATGGCACCATTGCTCGACCATCGCTTGCATTTGCTCTTCTGGCTATTACGATTGGAATTAGCACACTTGAACCTGATGTTTTAGTCGGTGAAAAATATTACATCATAGGATTGTATCTTTTGCCAATATCATTGCTCATTTATGAAGTCTACAAGATGGACATTATTTCATCTGAAAGTCGAGCTTTTGGTACACTCATGCTTCTGATTATCGCTGGAGCATCTATGCCATTGATGAGTAACACTGAAGTAAACGATGAGTTATTCAGAGCAGGAATTGTTTGGGATCTTGTCTTCCTCCTTGCCCCAGTAGCAGTACACGCTATCATTACAAAGAGAGGCCTGGATAGAGATGTTCTGAATAGAGGTGCAGACCAAATTATGCTGGGTGGATTACTCGTCCTAGGAATGCTTGATCAATCCGGAGGTTTGCTCTTCTTGACCATGTATGGTCTCGTCGCATTGACTGCCTTCAAGTATCGACACCACGTTGTTTCATGCATTACCCCTATCGCATTCATCTCAATGTTTTGGCTCGAGGACCATGGCTTAGCGCACCATCTTCTTGATGGAGTTTTAGACGACATTGAAAAATCAACTGAGGTAACCGTCCTGTGGTTTAGCGAAGTGACTGGGTTAATCGTAGGAGCCCACATGATGTTCATCTTGTGTGCAAGTATCTATGATATCCGATCGAGCCTTATCGCCGACGAAGTCATGGAAGATCCACATCCATGGGTTATTCCAGCGGTATGGTTCCTCTTTGCGATTGCTGCAGTCTTACCTACTGCATCCTGGCTTCCACTCATTGCCGTAATTTTCGGAATCACCAATTCATGGATCCGTGGAGATTTAGCGCTCATGCCGATGTTAAGCGTAGCCCTCATCTTCTCTTTCCTTATCGGATTCTCTGATGGACTTTCAGATTTCGATGGCGATGTATTTGGAAGTTCTATGCTCTGGTCTGGAATTGTCATCTTTGGTTTGTGGCTCTCAGAACAACGAGGCATCTTACGGATGAATGTCAAGGAAGGTTCCAAATCCACTGAAATGGACCTTCCTCTCGAAGCACAACTTCGGTTTTTAGCAATGACAACACTTCTCCTTTCCTTCAACGTGTTTAACGGCGTAGGAATGATTGCTGCAAGCGCATGGGCAACCCAGGATGCTTTCCAGAAAGGAAACAAAATTTCAATCCTCTTCCTCCCCTTACTCCATGGCTTAACCGTTGGAAATGAACTCTCAACCTTTGATGTTCTTGATGGGGATATGCGAAATATTTTGGTCGGTTCTGTGTTCTTTATCGAAGGCTTGGTACTCATCGTTTATTCATCTAAGACCGATCAACTCTATGATACTAAAATGTTTGAATGGGGAGATGATGATGAATTCTTTACCTTTGTCGAATATATGGGCTTTGCAGGTGTCGCATCAGCCCTTACAGGTATCCTTTATGCATTTGGAGAAAATCAAACTGAACTTGCTCTCTTCATTACAACGGTATTACTAACTGGGCTTGCGATTACAGGCTTTGACTCAAAGCATTCACATGTTCGATGGAGAAGAGCATTGGGTGTTTACGGTTCAATGTTTACCTTGATCATCCTGTACAACGAAATTGACGACCCTATCTTTGGACCACTTACCATTGTGTTGATGGGATTATTGGCACTGGGATATGCATTCATCTACCAACAAAGAAGACATACATTCGATGTACGTGATACAGAAGAAGTACACGAATTGAATGCGTGGATTGAGGAAGCAGTGGTCACTCCTACAAAGGGATTAATGGCGAAAGTTGAGGCTGATGATGAGTCTGAAGTTGTCGACGTTATAGAAACGGTCGAGGAAGCTGCTGAAGAAGTCGTAGAGAACATTGCAAAGGCAGTTCCTGTTCCAAAACCAGTTAAGGCTGATCCAATGAGGACTCCATTGAGGACTCCGACGAGGAAAAATGAAGGCTATATCGAAACACTCCAATCATTCGATGTTCGAATGCCTCCTCAAGCGATTGAACAGATCAAGCGCACAATTGAGATGACTCCTCACGAAGGATTCAATCCAGTTGTTCGAGTTAATAGCATCGGGCAAATCGTTCTTGACTTTGAGCCGAAGTGATTACTCTTCTCGGAAGACTGTTGCATACGGGACGTATGATTCTGTCTTGCTAACAGTTGTTGGGTAAACACCCCAGTATGCCTCACGCATCTGCTGATTTGCATCCATGCAAAGAACCACATCGCCTGGCCTGTCATCCATTTCTTGAGTGCCATTAAGATGCTTGATGATCAAATCGATATTTGAGAGATTGACGACACCCCAGCCAACTTGAGTGCATGGAGCGACAGGTGAAATCGGCATCGTACCCGAAGTAGGATCCCATGTTGTAAATGTTGGATACCAAGCCGAGATATTCAAGGCATGACGTATTTCTGAATTTCTCATTGTAAAAGAAGAGTCATCAGAAGAAGTCCCGTTGACGAGATAACCTCCACGTTCAGCAGAAGCACCCGAGCCCCAATCGCCAAACTCATCTCGTAACTGGTGGAGAACAAACGAAAGTATCCCTGCTGTTCGAGGTGTGGCAAACGAAGTTCCAGACGTCTCATGATATCCATCGGTATCATCGTGATTCGGTAACACCTGTGTCCAATCAGCAGCAATATCAGGGTATGAACCGCTCATGGTTTCTTTTTGGTCATCTCCTTCCTCTGCATATCCTGAGATTCCAATGGACCATGGAGGGCCTGCTGTTGCATCTTGAATAGCAGGAGATGGTGAATTGTCCGCAGCTCCTGTGTGAATCTTATTTTCAACAACAACTGCTTCATAGGTTGCGGTTTCAATGCCGGGAACAGGAAGTGAACCAATGGCTCCAAACGATGTTGAGATAACATCGACTAGGGGTTGATTGGCAGCTGCAAGGACTGCTTCGGTGGAAAAACCTTCAACAAAGAAAATGACTGCATCTGGGTTTGCATCCAGAACCGCCCCTGTCACTGCTGTTCCATGCCCATCTTCAGGATCATCGAGGATGTGGATATTTGTTCCACCATCCGGAGAGGTTCCTATGATTTTAGTTCCATAAAAATACACAATATCAGAGGTTGTAATCACGTCCCAACAAGACTCTCTATCAGCCTCATATCGTTCTTGCCAAGTTCCCTCAAAGGTAATTCCGCAGGTCATTGTTACACCTAACTGCTCCAAAAGCCAATTCGGGTAGACTTCATCCGTACGGAAGTGGTCGTGATAGACGTTAATGCCAGTATCAATCGGTGCTACAACTGAAAAATGCCGCCAATCTGTTGAAGTGTTTTCCTCGACAATAGCAGAACTTGAATTCGAATCAAGAGAAAATTCAAGTGCAATATATCCAAAGAATACAACGCTGAGAATCAAAACAGTAAATCCGATGGCGATTGGTTTCTTAGGCAATGGAATCACCTCCATAAGTACCGCATCCAGAACATCGGAACCATCCGCCATATGAGCCCCTAGCATGGATGTATGAAGAACTCTGCGCCGACTTCAAATGCTCAGACTTGTTGGATTGGTTATGGAGAATAAAGGGGACCGAATGGTCTGGATTGATTTGGAGATGACTGGTTTGGACATCTCAAGAGAGAAAATCATAGAGATTGCCACCATCGTTACAGATGGAGAATTAAACATTATCGCAGAAGGCCCTAACCTTGCTGTTTCTGTCGAAGAAACACTGTTGGAAGAAATGGATGAATGGAACACTCGTCATCATAATCGAAGTGGTTTAGTCGAACGAGTTCGTAACAACTCAGTCACTATCCAAGAAGCCGAGAGACAGACGATGGAATTTCTTCGTGAACATGTGAATGAAAACACAGCCCCATTATGTGGAAATTCAGTTTGGAATGATCGTCTCTTCCTCCAAAAAGAAATGCCTCAAATTGTCGAATTTCTTCACTACAGAATGATCGATGTATCCACTGTCAAAGAGCTTGGACGTAGATGGTATCCTGAAGTGTCTCGATTTAATAAAAAAGGAGCCCACTTAGCCTTGGACGACATCCGCGAGTCAATTCAAGAACTCGCCTATTTCAGGAAGAGAATTTTCATTTCCCATCAGTAACGAAGCCTTTCCATCTTCTCATGTAATCAACAAAGATGGGACTTAGTTCAGCCTCCATTAACATCCCAGGAGAGAAGGGGGGCTTGGCAGGAGAATAATTCAATGATGCACTCGAATGAGGCCAATCTGGAAAGGGCAAAGCAACACGAGCCACTCCAACACCTTCAGCTCCTTCTTGGAGTAAGAAGTGAGCATCTTCTCCTGTCCATACAGAACCTGTGGAGATAATCGGTATTCGATTGTCGATAAATTGACATATCTCTTTTGTCAGTGTATTTCCAGATGTATGTGTTTCAAAAACATCCCAGCATGATATATGCAACGCATCTATAGATTTTGAAAGCAATGATTCACAGACAATTAATGTGTCTTCAAGACGAATTCCATTGTCATCCGATACTGGTGAAAGGCGAACGAGGATAGAAAACTTAGGAGATACGCATTCTCGTACAGCGTCAATTATTTTGTTGAGGAATGTCGTTCTTTGAAGAACGTCTCCTCCGAATTCATCAGATCTTCTGTTTGTCTTAGCACCAAGGAATTGAGCGATGAGATACCCATGAGCGCCGTGAAGTTCCACCCCATCAAATCCAGCATCTTCACATCGTTTTGCTGCATCGGCAAAACAACGGATTGTTTCGTTAACTTCCTCAAGAGTCATCTCACGAGAAGAACCTTCTGAATTCGATATGAAATTTTCACTTGCAGATACCGCTTGCTGCCCAGTAAGTGAGGATGGGCTTCTCATTCCACCATGGAATAACTGAGCAAAACTCTTGGACCCATATTCTCGAATTCCATCAGCAAGTCGCGTGAGACCAGGGATATGATGATCGCCCCAAACACCCATCTCTCCAGTCCATCCTTGACCAGATTGTTGAACATGAGTTGCTGCGGTCGTAATGATTCCAAAACCTCCTTTTGCTCTTCTCTTTAGGAAATTGATTTCGTTATCAGAAAGACAACCATCATCATGACTCTGTTTATTCGTCATTGCTGCAAGAACTGAACGATGATGAATCTTCAAACCGTTTCGAAGAGTCCAAGACTCATCCATTGATGTCATGCACCCACCTACTTTTCTCGCCATGTTGGCGCATGTACATCGACATCTTTGTGCAACGAAAGTATCTCTGCAAGTACTGCAATAGCAATCTCTTCTGGCGAATCTGCTCCAACATTGAGCCCAATTGGACAACGAACATCGGAAAGATACCTTTCTTCTACTCCGTCTTCAATACATGCAGATGCAAATGTTTGCCATTTCGAGCGACTTCCTATCGCACCAACGCGTGGAAATTCGTTACCATCGAGGGATGAATTACTCGATTGTGCGATGTGTAAAATCATCTTGAGGCGATCAAGGTCTTCCTGATAATCGTGCCCAAGCAAGAGAATATCGGAAAATCGAGAGAGTGTTTCTTTTGTTTCATTTTGAAAGAAATCATCGACGCTCTTCGCATGTAATTCAATTGCATCTGGATACAGTTCTGGATGTGCAAACTCTTCTCGAGTATCTTGAACAGAATAATTCCATCCTGTTGAAGGAACCAGTTTGGAAATAGCTTCTGAACAATGCCCTCCTCCCATCAAAAGTATGTGTGGCATTGGTATCATCAACTCCATTGCGATGGTTACTTGGCCACCGCAAAGAGAATCAAGAGGTTGAACTTCATAGCCCTTTGCACCTTTGTGTAACCCGAACGTAACCACTTCGGACGTGGTCGTAGACTGAGTAAGCAATTCTTCACATCGATTCAGTATTCGCTTTTCTAAGCCAGCACCACCAACAGTACCGACCCAAGAGTTGTCGTTTCTCATCGCAAGGCGAGCACCAGATTTCCCAGGGACACTTCCTTTTGTAGCGACCACTGTAGCGAGAACTACTGATGAATTGTGTTGTAACTGTTCCAACACCCATCCTAGAACCCTTGCGGTCATGGCCTTGCGTCATGATGGATACACATACGGTTTGCCCTTAGAACCAAGGTTCCATAGCAGCTGCATTCAGGAGTTCCAAATCCTCTGGAGTATCGATATTGAGATGCAATGAATCGAAAGTCACTTCAACGGCTTGACAGTTTACAAGATTCTTGAGAGGAACGTCCCCCTCTGAGAGGTATACGGAACGAATATCTTCTTCTTCCAAGTACAGAGGATGTCCTCCTTTTCCAGATGCAATTGGATATGTCGAAACACCGAGGCCAATTAATGAATGAACAATCTCCACATCCCAGCCAGGACGATCGATTGGAACTATGAGAACTCGTTTCGGTAAGGAACCCAGTCGTTCAATCATCGAACGAAGCCCGCATCGTATTGATTCAGTACGACCCAATTCTGGAGCCGGATTGAGAACAACATTTCCACTTGGACTTGCAAGCATTACATCAGCCAATAAATCGGTGTTGGTTACAGAAGTGACCGATGTCATTCCGGATCGATGAAGTCGATTCACGATATGATGGATAAGTGGTTTACCGTTGATATCAATCATTGCTTTATGCTGACCAAGTCTTGTCGAGAGACCAGCAGCGAGGACGAGGACCTCAATTGGTTTGCCCATGTTCATGCGTAAGCGACAAGTACATTCAGATTTCTGTTCATAAAGAGTCGAAGAGTACAGTCTTCATGTCAGCAGAAGAGAGCCCTAGTCCATTTGAAAAGTCAATGACCTTTCTTCATGATATTTGTAAGATGGAGAACTTCCGTTGGATAGACACTGGTTCGGAAGAAGAAATCAAGGTACGAATCAAGGGGACTTCTGGAAGACACTACGAAGTCAAAGGAAAACAACAGCATCCTCATCCTGCACTGGGTAGGAACTCTAAAGGCAGCGGGACTTGGAGTACCTCGGTTGTTGGAGCAGCATGGAAGAAAGATATCGATTCAAGTGATTCACGTTTCACTGTTAGCCTTTGTCTGAACATAAATCAACAAAAAGTTCACCTCCCAATTGGTGACAAGTTAGCATCTCTTGCACTCAGTTTGCGTAATGACATTGAATTGGCAATGGATATTCCACTCGTTGCTCAGTTCATTGTTTGTCCTCGAAACAAGTTTGAACATATTTTCACGTTTCAAGATGAGATGATTGTAACTCAGGATATGATTGACATGGAAGAAGATGAACACGAATTCCATGGATTTGAAGACGATGAAGAAGAGATGGACTGGGAAGTTCGCGAATCATACTACAGCGAAATCGATATTATCGAACTTGAAGAACAAAACGATTTTTCAACTCTAAATCAATCTGAAGATTGTGAACTTAGTGAACCAGATACACCTTCTTTTGATGAGATGGTTGAACATATTATGAGAGTTCTCGATCGTCAAGAAGATAAAAAATCTAGAAGTTCTTCGTAATTTCTCGGCCAATGATCATGCGTTGTACTTGACTGCTTCCTTCATAAATTTGCATAACCTTTGCTGCTCTCATCAAACGAGCGACTGGGTACTCCTCGGAGTAACCGTATCCACCATAGACCTGTACAGCATCAGTCGAGATTTTCATTGCAGCATCGGAAGCAAAGCGTTTAGCATGCGCTGCAGACTCTGTATTCTTAACCCCGATATCTGCCTCTGAAGCAGATTTCCAAGTTAGCATACGGCTGGCTTCGATATCCGTTTTCATATCAGCAAGCATGAATTGAATTGCTTGATGGCGATGAAGAGGTTTTCCAAACGTTTGTCGCTCATTGCTGTATTGGAGAGCATGTTCGTATGCTGCTCTGGACAGCCCTGTTGCATGTGCAGCAATGTTTGGTCGACTCAAGTCAAAGGCACTCATTGCGTTCATCCATCCACCCGATTCGCTTTCACCCACAAGTTGGTTAGCAGGGATACGCACATTATCAAAAGAAATACTACGTGTATCACTGCATCTCTGCCCCATATTGGATTCTTTCTTTCCGAGAGAAAGACCTTCTCTGTTGGATTCAACAATAAAACCTGACATACCTTTGTAGCCCGCATCAGGATCAGTTTTTGCAAGAACGAAGAAGAAATCGGCGTATCCTGCTCCAGTAATCCACATTTTTGAACCATTGATGACATATTCGTCTCCATCTCGAACCGCTGTCGTTTTTACCGCCGCAACATCTGAACCTGCACCCGGTTCAGTGACGGCATAGGAGGCGAGAGCGCCTTCTTCAGCAACCTTTCGTAACCAAATCTCCTTCTGTGCCTCTGTTGCACCAGTTATGATTGGAGCACAAGCAAGAGCTGTTGCATAAGCAGCAGTAGCAAAACCAGGGTCACCCCATGCGAGTTCCTCATTGACGAGGACTTCTTCCATGCAACCGAGTCCAGGCCCACCGTATTTCTCAGGAATGTGGAGATTGAGTAATCCCATCTCATGAGCCATCTGAATGACCTCCTTTGGATAAACCGATTCTTCATCCCAATGTTCTGCATGTGGACGTATTTCATCCACTGCAAATTCATGAGCGAGTTCACGAAGCATCTCTTGCATTTCATCGAGTTTGAAGTCGACCATGTCACTCCCACAGAGCGACCAAACATAAGTCTTGATTCCTGCTCAGTTAGCGATTGAGTTGTAAAACAACCAAAAAGACAAGGTAGAATAAAGCCAAACATGCACCTTCCCAGCGCTCAAATCTGTAACTTCTACGCATGAAAATCAAAGCAAGAAGAACACCAAGAACCGTTGCAGGGGCAATGATACTCATTGTAAGTCCGTCATCGGCTGTACTTATGGACAATGGATGAATCATTGAAGCAATACCGATGGAAAGAAGAGGATCTGTGATGTTTGACCCAATCAAGGTTCCAATCGCAACACCCTTGCTTCTCTTTGCGGCCATCAATGCGATTGTGAGTTCAGGAAGAGAAGTACCGATTCCAGAAACTGTCGTACCCACCACGGAGTGAGGTACGTCAAGTTCAAGTGCTAAATGACAGGCTTTATCGACGAGGATGTTTGCAGCGTATATTGCAAAACCAAGCCCGAGAATAATCATAATGGTGTATGCTGCAGAACTCCAATTCGATCCTTTGATTTCATATTCGCCTAAATCTTCAACTTCCTCAAGACGAATCGCTTCTCTTTTCATGAGAAGCCAGACGATATATGTCACATATAGTGTAGAGAGAATCGCTCCTTCCCATCGTTCTAATGTGTCATCTGTCCATACAAAAAAGATCATCAACATTACCGCTAAAAGCATGATTACTCCATCTCGGTTAAGCCAAGATGGACGCACTTTTACTGACTTCGTCATTACAACGATTCCTAGAATAAGAGTTATTTGAACGAGAACTGAACCGAGAATACTTCCTATAGCGAAATCGGCTGAACCGGGAGTCTTGCTTGCATCAAGGGCTGCTTGACTTGTAACGAGAATCTCAGGAAGCGAAGTTCCGATTGAAACAATTGTCAATCCAATAACAATCTCAGCAATCCCCGCTCTTCGAGCTAATCCTTTTGCTCCTTCTATAAAGAAATCAGCACTGGTGACCAGAAGACCAATCGAAAGAAGAAGAATGAACGCCATAATGAACATCGAATTGTCCTTTGTGATGTACTCTGCCAAGAGAATTCCGATGAACAAAGCACCTGTAATGAGCATTGCATTAAAGTGAACAAGTTGGGGAATCCCCATCAACTCATCCTTTTGCTCCATACTCATGCCCATGCATCATGGGTTTTCATGCTTCTGCCAATCTCATTAGATAATATCAAGTTCTTGTTAGAAATCGCTGAATCGATGTGGAGGCGAGGTACAGTCGAGTTCATCGGAACTTTTGCGATGGTTTTCATTGGATGTGGTAGTGTTGCAATCGAACGCTCATCTCTTGAAATTTCTCTTGCATTTGGCCTCAGTGTTGGTCTTGTAATCCTATCTCTAGGAAGATACTCTGGCGCTCATATCAATCCAGCAGTATCTATTGCTTTTTGGAGAAGAGGTGATCTTTCAAACAGAGATACTCTTTCTCATATTATTGGCCAATTATGTGGAGGCGTTCTAGCAGGAGGGGTTCTAAGTGGAGCGGGACCGACCATAAGGAATACCTCTTGGTTCAGTTTGATCGTTATTGAGATTGGAATAACATTCTTGCTCATGGCTTCAATCTTACTTATCATAAGAAGAACCGACAAGTGGCTTCCAATCGCAGTAGTTGTTGGGGCAACTGTTGCAGTATTGGCATTCATCTTTGGGGAATACACTGGAGCAAGTATGAATCCAGCACGTACATTTGGACCAAACCTCTTCTCTGGTGATGCTGCCATAATCCCAATCTATTGGTTAACAACGATTCTTGGTGCTTGGCTTGCTGTTTGGCTCGAATCACTCATCCCATCAAAGACTGAATGACCTTAGTCACGTATTCAATCGAAGGGATTGTATGATTTTCCAAAGGTGGAGAGAAGGGGACAGGTGTGTCTAATGCTCCAATAACAACTGGTTGTGCTTCCAGTTGATAGAACGTAGATTCAAGAATTTGTGATTGTATGGTGTGACCTAAACCACCATGCCATTGTCCTTCTTGAAGGACGACAAGTCTTCCCGTTTTCTGAACAGATGCTATGCACGTTTCTTTGTCAAATGGAATTATTGTTCGAAGATCGATTACCTCGAGTTCAATCCCTTCAGAAGTCAAGTTCTCTGCAACCTGTTTAGCAATGTGAACCATAGCACCCCAAGTGACGAGTGTGAGATCTGTACCTTCTCGAATAATCGATGCCTTGCCAATCGAATGACGTTCTCCATTTGCAATCGCTTCATGAACAGATTTCGTATCGACTTTCTGATTGATATTCTGGCCCCAACCGGTGAGTCCACCTCGAAGGCCATACAATCCGATGTGTTCCAAAAAGAGCACTGGGTCATCCAAGTGTGCAGCCTCAACAAGTAACTCATAAGCAGCTTGTGGAGTTCCTGGGGCGAGTACAACAAAACCTGGATCGTTTGCAAACCAAGATTCAATCATATTTGCATGGAAAGGACCCGATCGAGTTCGAGCACCAAGTGGAATTCGAACTGTCATTGGACAATCAGCACCCCAGCGCCAGCGAAGCATTGCAGCGTTGTTGATTAATGCATTAAATCCAAGAGCAGCAAAGCCTCCAAATTGAATTTCTACCATTGGGCGCATCCCTGAGAGAGCAGCACCTACGCCAGTATGAACAATCATTGCTTCACAGAGCGGCATATCAACAAGTTTTTCCTGATGTCCAGCGTTTTTTAGAGCCATATTCATCCCAAAAGCGCCTGCAACTTCCATGTCTTCTCCAATGAAAACACAATCGTTGCCGTAAAGATTTGCGATGTCAACCATGGCTTGTTGAATCGCTCGAGCATAAGTCCATCCTCCAGATTCAACGTATTCAATCGGTTCAAGGTTTGAATTCGATTCAACCAAAGCAGGCGATGTCAATGCATCCAACTGATCCTGATGGGTCCTAGCATCATGAATTGTAGTGATCCCTTTGGTTACGCTTTCAGGTTCGGGCCAATTCATTCCCTCAACATCAGACCGTGCGTTATCAACGTGGACTTGTTCTTCTTGTTCCATTCCTTCAAGTTCGCTTTCAGAAACTCCCAGAGTAAGCAACAATTCTCGATGGGTCGGTACTGGGTCCTTTGCAGCCCAATACTCGAGCATAGCGCGGTCAACATAGCCAGGAGGCGTCCCTGTTTCTGAGCCCAGATAGAGATCATCGTGATGATGGGCATGGCCACATCCTCGCATTGTTTCAACATGAATCATTGTTGGACCTCCGCCTTCCATACTAAATTCGCGGGCTGTAGCAACACTTGCATGCCATGCTGCAGGGTCTGAACCATCAATTGTCCATGCAGGGAAGCCCATAGCAACGGCTTTATCTGCCCAAAGTTCAACTCCGGATTGATTTGCGGGAGGCGTATCGAGTGCAATTTGGTTATTCTGAAGAACGTAGCATATTGGTAGGCCTCGAGCACCTGCAAGATTCAATGATTCCCAATATTCTCCTGCCGATGAAGCACCTTCTCCAATGCAAGCGACGTGAAAGCGGTCAAGTTCTTGTTTCCAAGCAGCAAATGCAAGTCCAGTCATTGTTGCACTGGCGATAGGGAGTGGAGCAGTTGGAGGCAATACTCCAA
>CAXDRT010000033.1:0-15373 GCA_963991835.1 uncultured euryarchaeote | reverse complement strand
ATCTGGACCTGCTCCAGGAACTGGTCCTAGCGGTCCAGGCCCATCAGGCCCACCGCCACAAGAGGAAGAGAAAGAAGATACGACTTGGATGGTTGAACATCGTGTAGAAGACGATGGAACCGAATGGGCTCAAAATGAAGATGAGACTTGGTATTACAGAGAGCCAGGTCAAACCGATTGGATCATTTGGGAAGACTAGGTGATTTGATGAACTCAAAACAGTCTGCATTTCTACTATGCATTCTGATGATGTTCGTCCCATTAACAAGCCTTCCAGTTGCTGCAGCAGGTCCTGCTGCACAGGTCGTTATCACGACTCCTTCAACGTCGATTTCTTCAGATGGAGTTCTCCAGTTAGACGCCACAATCTATGATGCGTTGAACAATGTTGTTGAGGGAGAGATTACATGGTCTTCAACAAATGGTACGATTGAAGAGGGTGGTCTTTTCTTCCCATGGTCAGCAGGTCAAGTTACAATACGTGCAGAGCATGCTGGATTCAATGATACCGTTGTTTTGACAGTCGAAGCAGGTTGGGGCCAATCAATTGAAATCAATACAACAGCTTCTCCAAAAGCCAAGCAACCATTCCAACTCCAAGCGGATCTATTAGATTCCCATGGGAATCCTCGAAGTGGACAAGGTGTAGTCTGGAGTGTTGATGGAGAATATGTTGGACAAGGACAGCCATTGTGGACTCCTCCTACACTGGGTCTCTACGAAGTCATTGCTCGATTTAATCAAATGGAACAACAAGTGACTATGGAAGCAATAGCAGGAGATCCCTTCGAATTTATCTTCGAAGAAAACCTTGTGATACGAAGCGGATTTGGAGTCAAACTTACTCCTGTACTTGTCGATTCTTTCGGACAAGAAATGAATGACACAATAGCAGGAATGAAAGCATGGACCGCAGAAAATGGCAGCATTACTTCTGAAGGTTATTTCTTTGCTTCAGCACCTGGATTCTGGAATATCAGTGTTCGAGCAGGGTCTGTATTTGGGAATGGAACAATCCGTGTGATACCTGCGGATGCAGCAATTGTATCGATTCAAATTGTACCAGAACGAACAACATACCAATCAGGAGAAGTCTATCGATTAGATGCAGTACGTACCGATTCCTCTGGATACACTTCTCCAGTACCAGTCCCGATTGGGAACTGGAGTGTTGGAAATGGAGCAGTCGCCCAAGTAGGAGATGAAGTTCATTGGACACCAGGAAAGGTAGGTTCCTTCACAATGGAAGTTGTCGATTCTGAGATTGTTGCATCCAAGGCCGTATCTGTGACTCATGGTTCTGCTGTATCCACGCAACTTGTAGCGAGTTTACCCCGATTGAGCGCAGGTTTGCAAGTAGCTTTGGTCCATGAAGCGACGGACGCATTTGGAAATATATGGCAAGTCGATGGTAATATTAGCAAAATAAGTAATGATCAATCAACAATAGAAATCTTTTCTTCCTATGCTACATTTACTCCAAAACTGACTGAAGCGATTCATTTCTCAGCAACCTATTTCGATAACTCAACAGGCATCCTTCATCAAAGTGAATATCAGGAATCCGTAGAAGCGGGTCGATTGGCTTTCATCATTTTACCAGAATCTGGAACAGAAATCAAGGCTGATTCTTATTTGCAATTTAATCCTAGTTTCACAGATTCTTATGGGAATACAATTGCATTTGTTGCAGTTAATTGGACCATCGACGGAGTTGATATGACACTTGATTTACTCATGTCTGATGGTAAATGGTATCCTACAGAAGTAGGAGAACACGAGATTCGTGCGAATGCCGATGGTGTGTTTGCTGCAGTTCGTATCAATGTCATAACGGGTTCAGAGAATACTCTGGCTACAGATGCTGGAGATTCATTGAGGATTACTGCGGGTGTGCCAAGCGATCTCTATGTAGAGATTGTTGATGTTCATGGAAACGTTGCTCCTGCTGAAGAAGTGCAGTTAGTAGAATCAGGATTCATTTCGATTGAACCCTCTGCCACTGGACGTGGGTATTGGCAACTTGATGGAGTGACTTCTGGAACATATGAGGTAGAATTACAACAAGGTAATGCTTCAATTATTCTTCCTTTGACCATTCTTCCAGGCAATCCCGTACGCGTTCTAACATCTGTCAGTAACGAATCACTCAGCCAAGGTGAAGTCACGTTGCTCATGGTTTGGGCTGAGGACAGTCAAGGAAACAGAGTCGAAGTTGTTCCTGATCAGACCAGCATCACCTGTTCCTCTGGAAAAGCCAGTCACGTCAAGTCAGATACCTGGGAAATCGAATTGGAGGAAGCAGGTACTGATCGCTCATGCACCGTTGCATGGAGTGGTCTTATTTCACAACAGTTCTATGACGTCGAATCGGTTCTGTTAGGTGGTGCACTCGGCTCGACAAATACTGCCATGTCAATTGGTCTTGTCTTGTTGCTGATGATTTTTGCAGTTCTTATCGTTCTCATTCGTCGAGGCAGTTCTAAAGAAGAAGAGTGGGACGAATACGATGATGAATACGAATATGAGGATGAATATGAGGATGATGAAGAGGACGATGAATCCTCTCCAGAATTGTCTGCTCCGATGGAGCAAGAGGCACAAATTGCTCCACAAACCACCTCTAGCGAATCAGCCCCAACGATAGAAGATGCTCTGCGACAAGAACTTGCAGTAAAGGCAACCCAGATTGGTGTTATGCAAGCTGCACCTGGTACAAATCAAGGTGAAACAGGTTGGTATGTTGATGCGAGCACTGAATTACAACAATGGAATGTTGCCTCAGATGGTTCTTGGTCTCGATTGCAGTGAATTTGTATCGCTTTTGTGGTGTCTATATGTGGATTGAAGAACACCGTGACTGGGAATCCGTAGATTACGCTTCATTATTATCTGGTAATTTATTTCCACCAGAATTCATGTGGGGTGTTGCCACCGCTTCCCACCAGATTGAGGGCGGAAATACGAACAATTGGTCTGCATTTGAGCCCCACTCTAAAAGCGGTCAACTCAGTGGTGATGCATGCGACCATTGGAACCGCAAAGAAGAAGATATTCAATTGATTAAGGATCTGAATGTTTCCCATTATCGATTCTCAATAGAATGGAGTCGCGTTGAGCCTCAACAGGGGGTCTGGGATGAAGAAGCGATACAGTGGTATTCTGACCTTGTAGACCAACTCCTTGCTAAAGGGATTCAACCTATGGCCACGCTTCACCATTTCACCCATCCTCTTTGGTGGGATGAGAAGGGGGCTTTTGAGAAAGAGGAAAATGTGGAAGATTGGATTCGGTTTTCTGTGAAGATGTTTGAAGCCTTGAGTGACCGTGTTGATTGGTGGTGTACCATCAACGAACCTGCCGTTTTCGCAACGATGGGATATGTGTTAGGAGAGTTTCCACCAGGTGAACGTTCGTTTAAGAAAACGAAAATTGTTTCCACAAATCTCATGATTGCTCATGCACGTTGCTATCGAACACTGAAAGGTTTAGAGCATGGTAAGCGAACACAAATTGGTTTAGTGAAAAACATCAATATCTTTGACCCATATCGACGCTGGAATCCATTACACAGATTTCAAGCACGATTACTTGATGGAATGTTCAACCTCTGCTGGATAAAAGGACTGAAAACAGGACGATTCAAACCTCCTTCTGGTTTGCGTTCGAAGAAAATTCCTGGCCTAAAAGGAAGCAGTGATTTCATCGGTGTCAATTACTACACACATCTTCTTGCGACTCCCTTCATGCCAACAAAAGTCGACATTGATCCACTCATACGTCCTTGGGAAGAGCGAACAGATTTCAGATACCCAATGTATGCAGAAGGATTACGACGTGCATTTGATATGGTATCATGCCTAAATCTCCCAATCATTGTTACAGAAAATGGAGTTGCAGATGATGATGATGACATGCGTCCAGAACATATTCGGCGCCATTTGCAAGTCACAGGTGAAGCGATTGCTGATGGCATTGATATTCGTGGATTTTATCATTGGAGCCTAATGGATAATTTCGAGTGGGCGGAAGGTTATGAACAACGATTTGGCCTTTATCATGTCGACTTTGAAACGAAAAAACGAACTCTAAAAGAAAGTGGTGCTCTCTATTCAGAGATTGTCAAAGCCCACCGAATGCCCCAAGTTGTTATTCTTGCTGGTGGATTAGGAACTCGTCTTGGAGAACAAACAAAGTCAGTTCCTAAATCCTTAATCGATGTTTCAGGCAAACCAATCCTTTCCCATATTCTTGACTGGGCTGGGAAACAAGGTTGCATGGAGGCATTGATTTTAACGGGACACCTAGGAGAACAATTCAATGATTTTCGTCACCAAGGAATGGCTCTAACCTTCCATCAGGAACCTGAACCACTTGGCACTGGAGGGGCGCTTTGGAATGCTCGACATCTCCTCCAAGACCGATTCATTTTGCTCTGGGGTGATGACTTCCACCCGATAGATTATGGAGAACTAGTTGCTCATCATGAACAAACATCATCACCACTAACACTTACTGTAACGACTGAACATCAACAAATGAATCTCCTTCATATCGATGGAAAGATCTCTCAATACGACAAGAGTGAGAGCCCGCCCGCCGAATTCAATGGCTATGAATCGGGAACGAGCATCGTCGAAAAATCAGTTCTTCTCGACCATGGTAAAGAAGGCAAATGGAGTTGGGAAGAAACCATCTATCCTGAAATGTCAATGAAAGCTACAGCCTACCTCAATAATACCAAATTCTGGGATATGGGGACTCCTGAACGCTTAGCCCGTTTAGAGGAATTCTTGGACAAAACCAGATTCTGAAGGCCTAACATGGATTGCTTCAGGTAAAATGTCCTCATGCTCAACAAGAACCAAGATCATACCGCCAAATCCTCCACCCATCATACGTGCTCCAAGAACTCCTTTGGTATGTTGAAGTTCAGTAACACGTTCATCCATGGCTTTCAAACTCACTCCAATACGTTGTAATGACTGATGAGAGGCATTGAGGAGTAATCCCAATTCTTTTGGAGACGCTAAAATCGCTTCAGAAACACGTTCATTCTCTTCTTTCACATGTCGGTTTTTCGTTTCATCATCGATGGAGGTACGATAATCGACTTCTCCTAATTTTCGGTGTATTCCTGAATCAATAAGTTTGAAAATATGGTCTTTTGATAGGACGTGCTGTGTTGTAGTATGTTCTGTAAAATCAATGAGTGTGGCATGATTGGGCTCTGAAAACATCATAGCCATTTGATCGAGTAAACCACACTCTGTTTTGAGGACTGCATGCTCGATTCGTTGCGCTTCTAGGCATGCGTCAAATGCATCAATATCCTTGTTTATGCACAAAACAATCGCTAAACAAAGGGCTGCTGATGAAGACATTCCTGAACCAATTGGAATATTGCTTGTAACAATCAGAGAAGCAGGCCAACCTTTCGCTTCCTTCCATAATGAGACGACAGTGCTCTCTCCTTCGAATCCTTCATCTATTGATGTTGCTTCAAGCCTAAGGCGTTGAGGTGCTGCAAATGCAAAGGAACGTCCTCCCGCATAATCAGTATGTTCACCTATGATGTTGATGCGTGCGGGAATTGAAGCAATTCGATGCATGCTTTTCCCGCCTTAATTGATACGTTCTAAATCAAACCAAACGGGATAATGGTCGGAAATATCCGAACTTGACATCTCTCGATCGACGCCCCAACGTCCGAAGAAGCGTCCATCGATATCGCCAGTCATTACAACTCGATCATATGCACAATGGCTGTTTGAAGAATATGCAGTATCTGCTGTATCGGGCACCACCCACAAATATTGAGGTTGACGAAGCGAAAGTTGATTCAATTCATATGTCGAAGCATAACTGCAATCAGCATTGAAATCACCCAGGATAATGATATTCTCTTGAGTGCGATTTTCAAGATATGTTTCAACAACATCATGCAGAGCTGAAGTCTCGTTTACAGCTTCAGAAGGCTTGGTATGGACTGTGATAAACGTCATATTTTCCGTAATGGAGTTGTTTAGATTCATCATTCCAAAGTTTGCAATGAGCGGCTCGCGCTGGAAAGCATCATCTTGAGAATCATTGTGCAACCATGCTTCATTTGGAACAAAGACTGATTCTCTGTAGTAAAATGCATATTGTTCCTGCCCCCCGCTGTCATCTTCTTGAAGGCCTGAACGTTCACTCAAAACCATAGAATATGTCTCATTGCCATATTGATTAATTGCATCGAGAAAATCGTAAGGCACCGTTGAATCAATGTCCTTGATCTCTTGCACGACCACCATATCGTACCGATGAACTATTTCGACCAATTCTGCTACAACATCTGCTTTACCCATCTTGGTTTCACCAAAGACTTTGATGTTGAATGTTGCAATGCGGGCAACATCTTCACGAGACAATGATTCGGTTCGTGCATCTGCCCCATTGTCCTCTTCATCAGATTCGATTTCAACAACAACAGTTCGCCACAGTGGGCTTTCCTCTTGCTGAACCAATAAATGGATGGTGACGGGGAACAGCAACAATAAGGACACCAACATGACCCCTTGAAGTGCGCCATCAAAACGACCCATGAGGTGATGAAACAACTCTACATTATCAATCTACAGCCCTCTATCATCAGAATCCATAGGTTCTTGACGCGGATGATTGTGGCCATAATGTGGCAGAAGAGATTACTCCCGAACAGGCGCAAGAAATTGTTTCGATGTTAACTCAAGGCGGAGCGATGGAATCAATCAACACATCCCTTGCACTTGGGATTCTCCCTCTCGTTGAATCTATTGGAGATTACGAACTTCTCCATAAATTGGTTGAGCATGCAAGCATGGTCGCAAAAGACGACATTGAGAAAGGATGGGCTCGCTTTGAAATGTTGAAGCGTAGTCAAGCTTCGATCGATGATGTTGCTGAACTTGCCTACAATGCGGAGTCGATTGAAAGCGGTGAAGCATTAGCAGCGGCTGTTCTTCACCATCATGCTCTCATGCTTCTTTCAATTGATGAAATTGATGGGGCACAGACATCAGTACGTCGCTCCCTGACACTAAGAGAGAAGTTAGAAGATAAGGAAGGAATCATCTTTGGACTCGCTGTTCTTTCTCGTTGTGCACGGGCGAATGAAGATTGGGAAACGGCGATTATTCATGATACAAGGCGACTCGAATTAGCAGTCAACAATCAAAATGATATTCTTCAGATGGAAGCAATGGCAGACGTTGCACATGCCCAAGCAAGTCTTGGAGAACTGGCAACCGCTTCTGAAATGTACCAAGAGAGTCTCGATATTGCAAAATCAATGGAACATCCAGCAGGCCATCTTGTTGCGAGTTGGGGGTTGGCAGATCTTGCAGAAATAGAGACGCGTTTCGATGACGCACTGCTTCTTCTTTCAGATACAATGCATTTGTTTATGCAACTTGGAATTGAAACACCAGAACTCTTGAAAAAGCGGTTACGTGCTTTGACAAATCTTGAGAAATAGGTCAAATGTGCGTCGAACTGGTTATGTCCTTTCAGAGTGTGGCAGGAGCAGGTGAGAGGCATGGAACATGACATTTTCTTCTCAATCAGCCAAACACCGGACCATGAAGGGCACATCCCTTCTGAAGAGACAATGCTGAAAAATTACTTCCAACAACTCAATCTTGCCGATGAACTTGGATTCGGTGTAGGATGGATTGCTCAATCTCATCTTTCAACAGAAACTCAAAAATCAAACAGCAAGCCAGTTGTTCCACATTGGAAAGGTGAGGTTGGTCTCTGTACTGATTTCCCTCAACTTGCACTTGAATCCTTTAGTCGAACAAATTCAATCGAAATAGGCAGTGCGGTTGTATCAATTCTTGCTTCGGGTGGGCCGATTGCCCAAGCAGAGCGTATTGCAAATACGTTGCAACTTCTTGCTGTTAAAGGCGATACAAGAAAATTGCACGTTGGGTTCTCAGCGGGTCGGTTTGAGTTTATGGCTAGGCCGTACGGTATCGTTCCAAGAACTCCGACTGAGGAAGCCGCTTGGCCTGCTCTGCGTGGGCAGATTTTCCTCGAGGCAAGTGAAATCTTCTTACGACTCCTCAGGGGTGATGTGGTTCACTCAGATGAAGTACGATCAACAGTACTTACTCGTGACAATTTCCGCAGTGATGAACAGTGGGAAGAGGTACAGCATGCACATGGTTCAGCAGCCGATTCAATAACCATAGAACGCCGATATGTATTCGAAGATATTCGAATCGTTCCGAATAAATTTGATCGAAATCAATTGGTCTTAGTAGCTGGAACTCACGACCCGAAAGCCCAGATTTTTGTCAACAATTTCCTCCCCGTTCGTGTGTTTAATTTGTCGATTACTCAACCTGAAGTCATAGAAGCGACACATGAACGTATGCGTCAATGCTTCCACGCTGATGGCGGTGAATGGAAACGTTCGGATATGCCGAGAACAAGTTTTGTCTTCCTCAATGATGAGGAGGGATTGTCTCCTGAAGAGCAACGAGAAGCTGCACATAATGAAGCGGAGTTGTCTCTTAGCGCTTATTGGAATGCACTTGAGGGGACCATCGATCCATCAAAAGTGCAAAATGCAGCGCAAAATGCACTCATTGGAAATGTCGAAGATGTTGCTCAACAATTGATCGAACGTTTCCATCCTCAAGACAGAGTGATGGCGTGGTTTGATTTCTTTAATCACGACAGTGATCGTGTATGCAGGAACATGCGGGCATATATGGAAAAGGTTGCACCCCGAGTCGAAGAACTTCTCAAGGACGGATGAACATGGGTATTCAACATCATTCACACTCTGCGGTAAAACCGGGACAGCCTGGGAGCGGATTGTTCCCAAATTCACCTCTTGGTGAACAGGTTGAAGGTATTCCAACAGGAAGAGATGTTGATTGGGAACCTCTCGTTGACTATCGCCGGAATGGTGTTTCTGAAACAACGATTCATGGTGCGGTTGCATGGGCGCATGGAGATGAAGTCATCCATTCATTTGGTGGAAATGTTCTCTGCTATGGTCGTTCGATGATGAAACCGTTTATGCTCAAAGCATTTGTTGAAGAGCTCAATTCCTTTTCATGGGAACAAAAAGCGATTGCGGTTGCAAGTCATAATGGCGATACTGAACACGTAGCAACTGCACAGTCGTTGCTATCGGAATCAGAGTGGCCCCTTATGTTGACTCCACTGGATGTTCCTTTGATTCAATTTGGGCGTCAGGTTCGTCGGCCTCGTCGCTGGTATCATACGTGTTCAGGAGAGCACGCAGCAATTCTTCGAGGTTGTCGAGAAAAAGGATGGAATCGAGCAGGATACACGCTTCCAAACCATCCTGTCTTTGAAGCATATATGGAGCAAATACGTCGATTTTTAGGAGAAGATTGGACTCCACTACGTATTGCAAAGGATGGCTGTGGCTTACCAACTGTTTCCAATACAGTTGCTGAATTGGCTCAAATTTACGCTGGCCTTGTACGTGACAAAGATTCAGATTGGATCTGGGAAGCAATGGTACGACACCCAGATCTTGTTGGTGGATTTAACCGACTCGATTCAACGATCCTCAAAGCAGGTGCTGGTTCTGTCATCGCCAAGGAAGGTGCAGATGGTTTACTCGGCCTTGCCATTGAACATCCAGATTATCCAAAAGGACTCGGAATTGTGATTAAAATTGCTCATGGTTGGAATTCCCAAGCAACATGGTATGTCGCTCGCGCAGTCCTAGGTGTATTGGGAATCGATCTTCGCAATCCATATCCTCTGCATCGGCAAAAGGCATTCATTGTTCCAGGCATCGTTCCTGACAAGTATCATTCTCTTCTCGAAACAATACCTACATGGGATGAATGGGACCCTGACCAAGACCGCTGGATATACAACCCAGAGGTGAAGGAATGAATGTTCAGAATTTCATAGGGGGAGAATTTGTTGACGCTGTTGATCATACAACACTTGAGAATATTGCTCCCTCAACTGGGCAACTGATTGGAACCATTCCACGTTCGAAACAATCCGATGTCTATCGTGCAGTTGCGGCAGCACGCGTTGCACAGCATGAATGGGCTGAATTAACTCTCGATGATCGTGCGGATTGGCTCGAAGCCATTGCAGATGCTCTTGAATCTCGAAATGAAGAATTAGCACAAAGGGAATCGTTGGATACTGGAAAACCGCTCTCACTTGCCCAAAGGGTCGATGCAAAACGCTCAGTAGAGAATTTCCGTTTCTTTGCAGATTTTGCACGAGAACAAGAGGACATGATTTTTGAAATGGATGATGCTACAAACATAGTGCATCGTCGCCCAGTTGGCATTGTCGGCCTGATTACTCCATGGAATCTTCCGTTGTACCTCTTGAGTTGGAAAATAGCACCTGCTCTGCTCATGGGAAATGTCATTGTAGCAAAGCCCAGTGAATTAACTCCACTAACAGCTCATCTACTTGCAGAGGTTTGTCAGGAGATTGGATTACCAGAGGGTGTGCTCAATATCGTTAATGGATATGGTCCAGAAGTAGGGCAAGAGATTCTTCAGCATGATGGCATCAAAGCAATTTCATTCACTGGAGGCACTGCTACTGGACGACATGTAGCAGCCACTGCAGCGCCAATGTTCAAGAAATTATCACTCGAATTAGGCGGGAAAAATGCAACAATTGTACTTGATGATGCTGAAATGAATCAAGCAGTTCAAGGAGCAATTCGAGCTGGGTTCACGAATTCAGGACAAGTCTGTCTTTGTGGTTCACGAATTCTCGTTCATGAGTCAATTGCAGATGAATTTACACAACATCTTGTTGCTCAAGTTTCAACAATGCAATGCGGTGACCCTAACAATCCTGAAACTCAGGTTGGCGCTTTGATCAGTATGAATCATGTTGAGAAAGTCGAATCATACATTAATTTGGCAATTCAAGAAGGTGGAACGATTCTAACAGGTGGGACAAGAGAAATGACTGGCCCCCCTGGCCCTACTCCACAAGGAGCCTTTCTTCGACCAACGTTAATCTCGGGCTTATCTCATCTTTCAAGAACCGCTCGTGAGGAAATATTTGGGCCTGTTGTTACCATTCATCGTTTCTCATCCGATGATGAAGCAATCGAGATGGCAAATGCAACGGATTACGGATTAGCAGGATCTATTTGGACAGGTGACACGGAACGAGGACATTCTATCGCTCAGAAAATTGACACAGGAATCGTTTGGATAAACACATGGCTGCATCGAGATTTACGAACTCCATTTGGGGGCGTAAAGCATTCTGGAGTCGGCCGTGAAGGCGGTCAGTGGAGTCTTGGTTTCTTCTCGGAACCCCTCAATGTGTGCATCAAACATGATTAATTTCATAGCGAGACTTTGAAACGTAGAAGGCAATCGGAAACATGAGGGAGACCTATGTCAATTCATGGAAAAGCAACCAAGGTAACAACACATACCTTGCAAGAAATGAAGCGTGTCAAAGAACCAATCACAATGCTTACTGCATACGATTATTCACTCGCACGTCTGGTAGACGGAGCTGGTGTGGATGTCATCTTAGTTGGTGATTCAGCATCAAATGTAATGGCTGGACAGGTCACAACAGTACCAATGACGCTTGACCATATGATTTACCACGCTCAATGTGTTCAACGTGCAGTCGATCGAGCTCTTATCGTCGTTGATATGCCATTTGGATCCTATCAAGGAAACTCTCGTCTTGCTCTCGATTCAGCAGTTCGAATCATGAAAGAGGCGGAAGGACACGCAGTGAAATTAGAAGGCGGTTCCGAAATTGTTGAATCGATTGAACGAATTCTTACAGCTGGAATCCCAGTGATGGGTCACCTTGGTCTGACACCACAAAGTATCTACAAATTCGGAACCTACTCCGTTCGAGCAAAAGAAGACGAAGAGGCTGAGAAACTTATTGAAGATGCTAAATTATTAGAAAAAGCAGGATGCTTCGCTATTGTTCTGGAAAAAATTCCAAAAGATTTAGCCAAAAGAGTCCAACAAGAATTGAGCATTCCAGTCATTGGAATAGGAGCGGGCCCGCATTGCGATGGTCAGGTCCTTGTCCTCCATGATTTGTTGGGAATCACAATGGATTTTTCTCCCCGTTTCCTACGTCGTTATCTCAATCTTGCGGAAGATATTGATACAGCGATTCGGTCCTATTGCGATGATGTTCGCTCAGGTGACTTCCCGAATGAATCTGAATCCTATACTTCTTAATCAGAAGTAAATGTAGGTCAGAACACTTCCTCCAAAGGCCCCTATATTGACACCCATTGAATGCCATAGGCCATATCGGAACGGTGGAAACTCAAACTGTAGCCAAAACGAACTTAGCCAAAGCCAAGAGATTCCTGTGAGAAATACTCCACAATATAACGAAGATTGCTGTGGTAGAATCCAAAATGCCGATAAAACGATTGCTAAGGATGCAAATCCAAATGCATATTCCTTAGCACGATTCATTTCTTGACCGACAAGAAGTTTGTAAATGATCGGCGATAAAATGAGGTAGATTATGAAGGATCCATGAATCGGATTTGGAAACAAATCAATTTTCGGCATTACTAGGATTTGCCATAGCGATCCGAAGAACATTCCAAGTAAAAGTGGAGCCATCATGTGTCGGAGCATATCTTTGAAAATTTCACTTTCCAAAACCGGTGGGGACTGTTGCTCAATCAGATGAAGTGGCTCTGATTCGTTGATTTCAACAGAATCTGTGACGTCCATCACCTCCTCTCCCATACCCGATGCTTATCCTTTCCTCGTTTGAGTCTTGGCATGTAGCAGCGATGCATCCATATGACGGAACTTATACCGACACTCATGGCGAAAGGTTCGATTGTAGCAGGCTGTCTTGCCCCGCACCCTCCACATCTGGTATATGCTGAAAACCCTCCACAGAATGAACCCACTTCCGAAGGAGGCTGGGAACAATTACGCTGGGGCTATGAACGCCTTCGGGAATCTCTTTCCAATATCGATCATGACGTACTTGTTCTGCTTTCACCTCATTGGCAAACATACGTTGGCACCCATTTTCTTGGAATCCCGCATTTTGAAGGATTATCAGTGGATCCTGTTTTCCCTAATTTGTTTCGCTATAGTTACGATATGAATATTGATATTGAATTAAGTCAAGCGATTCATGACAAAGCAAAGGATTCGGGTCTTGCTGTTAAGATGATGGAAAATCCTGATTTCCGTGTCGATTATGGTACGATTACCACTGGTCACATGGTGAATCCAGCGTTTGATAAGCCGTTGGTTGTTATTTCTTCAAACCGTTCAACACACTACTATTCCGTCGAAGTCATGCAAGAAATGATGATGGAACTTGGTCGAGTTACTCGAGAAGCGATTGAAGAAAGTGGCAAGAAGGCAGTAATTCTCGCTTCGAATTCTCTTTCCCATCGTCATTTTACAACTGAATCTGAGGTTCCTGAAGATATGAGTAAAGAGCATATTGCCAGTCATGCAATGCACTTGTGGGATATGAGAATCATCGATTATATGCGAACAGGGCAGGCGCAACGTATTATTGATGAAATGCCAGAATTTACTGAACAAGCGATTGCTGAATCCGATGGTGGCGGCTTGACGTGGCTTCTTAGCACACTTTCTGTCCCCGACTATCCTGCTATCCTGCACGGTTATGGAACGATAATTGGAACTGGTAATGCGATTGTAGAATGGCCTTGCTATGCAAACAAGGGTGATGTAGAATGAACGGTTCCCTGGTTGGCTCCTATGTTGTTCCAGTTCATCCGCATCCACTTCTTGTCCCAGAACAAAACGAGGGCTGGAGCCGACTTCGAGCTGCCTTCGATGAAGCGAGAGATGCGATCAAAGATAGTGGCGCAGATCTTCTCATCATTTATTCGACAACTTGGCCGAGTATCATAGGACATCAAATTCAAGCAGATCCTAATCCTCAATGGACGCTTGTTGATCAGGATTTTCATGACCTTGGATCGATGGAGTATTCATTCAATATCGATGCGGAGTTTGCTGAAGCATGGAATAAAGCAAATCACAATCGTGGTCTGCAGAGCAGAACAGTTGCCTATCATGGTTTTCCTATCGATGTAGGGTCTGTTGTTGCACTCAAACTCCTTAATCCCGATAATTCGATTCCTGCTGTTATTGTATCATCCAACGTTTATGCAAACAGATCGGAAACAACCGTTCTTGCGAAGTCATGTCTTGATGTTATCAAAAAGACTGGACGTAAAGCTGTCGCAGTTACGGCTATGTCAATGTCCAATAGGATGTTTACAGAATTTATTGACCCATCTGAGGATCGTATTCACTCGTTGAAAGACGACGAATGGAATCGTAAAGTCTTGGAATTCCTAGAAGAAGGTCGTCTTGAAGATGTAGCTCAATTGTCAAGAACAATTCATCAACAAATACGCGTTCAAAAAGTTGTCACCTTCAAACCAATGTGGTGGCTTTCAGCAATGAATGATAACAGGAACAATCTCACAGGACGTATCCTTGCATATGAGGCGCTTCATGGTGCTGGTGGTGCTGTTGTCCAACTCGATCCAACCTCAACTGGAATGGGTGACAAGGAATACGACGAAGACAATGTTGAATATTACAAGGGGGAACGAAATGTTCTCGCTGGAGAAGGAGATTCGATCGAAACTGAAACACCGTCTCCTTCCTCGACAGGTCCTGCACTGTGGGAACCTCCTGAAGGAAAAGGTGCAGTGAACAGTAAAGCTGCTCCTAAACCCGTTGGCATGTATCCTCATGCCCGTCAAGTTGGCGATTTGCTCTATCTTTCTGGGGTTGGCCCTCGCCAACCAGGAACAAATGCAATCCCTGGTGGTCCTATCCGTGATGATGATGGAAACCCAATCGAATATGATATCAAAGCCCAAACCCGAGCAGTTGTAGAAAACATTGCACGAATCTTAGAAGAAGCAGGTTCTTCGATGGACAAAATTGTCGATGTGACATCCTTTTTAGTCGATATGGATCGTGATTTTGCAGGCTACAATGAGGTTTGGGCTGATACCTTAGGCCATTATGGACCAACAAGAACGACTCTAGCGATTCGTGCATTGCCAACACCTATTGCCGTTGAAATGAAAGTCATCGCTAAAATATAATCACCGAAATCCGGTAAGATGTATCGTAATTTAATGCAAGTAAATATATCCTGACTGCTCTTGAAGGCGTTTATACGACAATCTGCTGTCGGAATTCGGGAGATGAAGTGTATGGGAAAAACACGCTCAAGTTCCTCAAAAATTAATTCCCATATGGAATCAGTACTTGAAATGGTTCGAGATCGATTTATAAATACATTAGCTCGAACGATAGGGCTCTCTGGCGTTGTTTTGCTT
>CAXDRT010000032.1:0-15647 GCA_963991835.1 uncultured euryarchaeote | reverse complement strand
CCTCGGTTGATTCAGCCCCAACAGCCGGTTGTGGTGGCTCGATAATGGCTGAAAGATCCAATCCTTCCATTGCAAGATCGTTGAGTAAGCGTGCAGGATCACCGAGATCTCGCTCGATGCGTGTTGCTTTGACTTCGATGTCCGTCAAGCGTCCGTAAAGTGAGCCATACATGCTGTTTGAACGTCGTAGTATGATCCAAACGACAAGTGTTGAAACAAGTATGTAGCCCACGAGACTAATCAAATTCGCTTCATCAGGAGACATTTGAGGAGGGAGGCCAAGAATAACCGCAACAAATCCGAGAATTGGAAGACTTAGAATTACAGTAAGTTGCCTTCTCGAGTCAGCCAGTGCCTGGAAGTGGTCTGCATAAATTGTCGAGATACCTTTTCGAGCACGTTGGTAATCTTCATGGATGTATCTGAATTCCTCACTACTGCGCCATGCCATTCTCCAAACCCAGAGGGATGTTATGGCTATTATGCTGGGGCCCCACCAGATATAATCGAGTAAATGGAACGAGAAACCAAGCATAATGACGCCTGAGTAGACGGCTCCGAGTCTGTATTTTTCATTTTGATTTGTAAGGCCAAGTAATCCAATTGTAATAATCAAAGCAATACCAAATCCTGCAAGAACTGTGATTGGAGAAGGGGCACTTGAGTCGATCTCTTGAGTAAATACAACCTCATCGTTTTCGACGACATTGTTTAGAGCATACGAAGAAATGATAGAGACCGTACAATCTGCATCAAGACTTTGCTCCCACCAATCTAGAGTTTCGCCGGTAACTTGCCAACGTAGGATTTCTTCTCCCCCTTCGGGTAAGAAGGAGACAATTGGAGTTTTGTCATTGATAACAAGCCCTGTGCATTCGAGGTTGGAATTAATTCCGACAGCCAGAGCAGTACCTTCGTTCTTCAACGTAAATTCAAGATAAGCAGTCTGGCCTTCCATGATTTCATCAAGTTCGTTTCCATCTGCATCAACAATACGTTGCGAGGAGGCGTCAATCATTGGATCAGCATACATATTGAGTGCGAAGGTAAACGTTTCTTCGGTGTATACAGTATACCCGCTATGCTCATCTGGATGGTAGAGGCGGATGTCAAGGTCAAATCCATCACCTGGCAGAATATTTGGCCTGTCAGGAACTTTAACCATGAATGTCAATGGCGGAGATTGTACGTACTTGACTCTCTCAGGAAGTTCGATTACGTTTGTACCAGGGACGCATGGCTGTGTCAAATTGACATAATGAGTCGATTCTGCGCCTTCGAGATTGATGATGGAAATATTCCACACATAGTCATCTTCTGAGAGGCCTATCGCATTGAAGTCCAGTAGACGGGTAATTCCACAGATTTCAATCGAGTAGTTTGTAGGAGCATCATTCGACGAAGGTATGTGAGAATATGGTATGAAAACTGCGATTGGATCATCATTTGCAGGCGCTTGTAATTGATCGGCATATCCTATGTCAAACAATCGTTTCATCTTCAGTTCAGTTGTAAATTCACCACTTCCGTCGACATCAACATCGGTTGGAGTAAGTGTGATGCGGAAATCGGCAGCTGTTGTCAAATCAGGATTTGTTTCCTCCGCATTTGCGCCAACTGACAAGGCAACTGGGACGTTTCTCGGCAAGGATAACTGAGTAGGCGAGACTCCTGATACACTCCAAGCATCACTTTCTATTGCAAGACCTGGCATGAATATTTGGTATCCAACGTTTACAACAACATCTTGATTTCCTGTATTGGTAATGATCGCTGTCCATTCGCGATTATCTCCTTGGTGGAAGAAGTACTCGCTCTCCCAGCCTTCGAGTGTGTAGGTGAACACAGGAGCGACAAGAAGTTGCACTTTGCTCTCGACATAGACTTCGCCAGTAGCAGTGTTTGAAACCGTAATGTTTGCATCATGAATAGCGCCATTGAGCATGTTATCGGAACCATCGAGAGCAGGGATAGTGATGTCGAAGGTACCTGATGAAGTACCATCAATTGGAATTGTAAACGATTGAATAATTGGGGTTGTATCCCATCCTCCGTCAACTGAGATGTTCACATTCACTGTTTCAACTAGATTACCAGTGTTTTCTAAGTCAAACGGCAATGTCACAATCGTACCTGGAACGGCGGCCAAACTTTCAGGAGTGTTGAGGACAACATCGTGAACTTCGGACATGTTTGCAACGATGTTCGCATATAATTCAACCAATGAACCGTTTTCATCGAGCATGGATACAGTCAACTTAGCCATGTAGAATTTATCGGCACTTGCTTCCACTGTAGGAATAATGTTGACGCGTACAGAGGATTCGTATCCTGCTGCGATGATGACACTGCTCGAAGTATCGAGTTCAAACGCAACGTCGTCATATCCACCGTCATCCAGGGAGATGTTGTAGGTAGTCGGCCCATTCCCCGTATTCTCGATAATAACAAATGCAGATGGTGATTCGTATGGTGTCGCCTCAATGGTTTGATTCTTTGGAGTCACAGAAGCATTGATTGTTTTACCAACCCTGATGTCCATTGTTTGTTCACCTACGTAACTACCTGAATCAAAGTCGTAGTATCGTACTGTGAGAGGCTGGAGTAAGCCTGAGGGGGCAAGTGGATGTGTTTTGACGGTCAAAGTGACCAGGGAGAGATGAGCGCCTGATGTGGCAGGATAATCTTCTAAATCGCTTGCTAGGTCAACAATTGTATTATTTGGACTCGTGGTTGTAAGTCCCGCTTCCCATCCACTTGGTAGATTTTGTACAATCTCTAATCGATAGGAGGAACGATCGTTACCGGTGTTCCCAAAGGTGAACATGAAATCCGTATCGACACCAACTGTGGCATCGAGCGGTCCTGTTTCAGTGATTTCCCCGTCAATGACCTTTGGGATAATAATCGAGAGAGTTTCTGTAATCGCAGGAGCGTAAACAGAGGATGCAACGTGGGTTGCGCTTAGAGTAGGAGTTGTTGTCACTGGAATCTTGATCGTCCCAGCAAGTGGAACTTGCCCTGTTCGACTTTGAATCCCGAGAGATGCTGCAAAGCTCTGGCCCAATGAAAGGCCTGTTGTTTGGTTTGGTGAAACCGAGGCATTCCAACGGTCAACCTCGTTGAATCCTCCGGAAGATAGTGCTTCGAAGGTAATATTGCCTACTTGCAAATCTGCATCGACGGTTTCGGTAATATCAGATTCAAGATTGTGACGCACCTGTACGTTCAGGCCAAGTATTTCGTTAATTCCTGTTGCTTGGCCAGCAGCAAGAATTTCGCTTTCACTCAACGTGATGCTTTCGAAAGGCAATCCAGGATCGATAGCAATAACTGGTCGAACTTCGATTGGAGCAGTATCGAAGTTTGGAATGCTCCCTGTATCTGCTTCTGCAAAGACATAGACACTCAAACTGTCACCTGCTCGATTCTTTTCAGCAGTGACTAACGGCATCTGAATTGGTGGCACATCCAATGTGATGAAACCGGTAACAACCTCGCCTACTTGTAATTCTCCCGTGTTCGAAATTGAAAGGGTGTGATTCCAATTGAGAGCGTTGACCGATAGCCCTGAAGTGAGATCGAAAGTGGTAGCAGCATTACCCGTATTGGTGACAGTGAAGGATACAGTCTCGGTAAGCCCTGGGATGACCATCGTTGTTGTATCAACGAGGTCCACTGTTGCGTGAAGGTATTCCCCAGCCATCACCCGTGTTACGTCTGACAAAACGTAACCGCTGCCTGCAGACGTAATTGTTAAGGTGACGATATCAATATCCGACAACAGTGCACTAGACGGTACTGAAACGGTCACTGCAAGCGTTGTTGTCTGCCCAATTCCAATAAATGAGGTAATGGTTCCATCAAGAGCAGTAGATGCCCATCCGAGAGTGCTTGAAACGGAGATGGTAAAGGAGTCTATCGAACTACCAGTATTTCGAATGATGTAATACAGCGTTGTTGAATCTCCGGGAGATGTTGTCCGATCTGACGGACCCACCATTTCCGAAATGTAATCGCTGAAGACGATGTCGAATTCGGAGTGTGTTTGTGTTTCAGTCCAACCTGTTCCATTTAGAACAACTTCTACAGACATATTCCAAAGTCCACTGAGAGTAGATGCAGAAAAGTTCCCCATGAGCCCCTGACCTTCAGAAGGGTCGAAGATAGAACCTGGAGCCATTGTTTGAGTATTTGACCAAACATCGACTGTTGAAGGGCTCGCTGACGCATTGGTAAGCGTGAAGTGCATAACTGCTGAGAAAGGCATTACTCCATCGTTTTTGATGGTCGTGTTAAATGAATGCAATTGCCGGTCGAGAACCACATTCGCATTACCAGGAGCGATGGATGGTAATGTATCTCCAATAATAGTTCCTTGATGGAGTGTATCGACATCGAAATCTCTTCGGTATTCGTTGTTTCCAGGATTTCCGTCGTTTACGCTTGAAACACGAGCGAAGAGTGTTTGAGATGGCCCTGTTGTTGCTGTCCATGAAAGCAAGTACGTGGTGGTCGCAGAACCGCCTGAAATTGAACCTAAGTCTACTGTATCCACAGTGCTTTCAGCTGCGCTGGGAGAACCTTTGTGGACCAAAGATAGGAATGCGTTTCCTGCACTTGTGCCTACATTTGATACATCGATTCGGACTGTATGTGTATCAGGGGCCAGAACAAGTCCAGAACTGTCAGTAATCGACCCTGCTCCATCGAATTTCATCGCCGTTACTTGGAAATCAGGGCCCGCTCTGCCAGAGGTTTCTTCTGCGTCAACAAACGGTAAAGAAACCTGCACCAGAAACAGTGCGACCAGCAAGAGAGGGATGCCTTTTTGCTTAAGCACTTGAGGACCCTCCTGCTTTTTCAAATCGTTGAATCGTCACAGACTTTCCTTGAGACTTCCATATTTCCAACAGTTGACCTAAGAGCCGATCGTGCTCTTCGTCAGATATTCCAAGCCTGCGTCGTTCCTCCCACAAGAGAAGTTGTTCAGTACGGGTTAGGAGGGCGTCTCTGAGATAAATCTCAAGTGTGCGCCGATAGGCATCTCGATCCGATACCGCATAAACAATTGAGTTACCAGGCAATTGGTCTGCTCGATTTTGAATGAAATTTCCTAATGTCAATGCTTCATCATACGAGATGTTCCTGCGATCAAGTTCGCTTTGTATGTTTGAAGCAAGGCTTTGAAGATCATATTTGGTCTTCGTACGTTGAATCTTCTTGAAATATTTGCGGCATCTTCGCGACATGCTTGGACCCGCCATGAATTCCACTGAATCAGGGCAGTTTATCAATCAATTGGAAAAAAGCGCTGCTTTATTCATTTCGCATTAATATTTAATCGTATCGCATATAGCCTCAGCACCCCATTCACGTAGAGATTAAGGCGAAAACCAAGCATTGATGGCAAATGGTTGTTACGTCAGGTCATGTCCGAACCAATAACACTCGAAGTTGGAATGCCCGCACCGTCCTTTTCTGTCATAGATTCGAACGGAGTAACCCACAAATCCTCGGAATATGTGCAACAAGGAAAACGTGTAATCTTGTATTTCTATCCAAGAGATTCAACACCAGGCTGTACAAAGCAGGCGTGTGATTTCAGAGACAACATGGCACGGCTCAAATCCGAGGGATACGAAGTATTGGGAGTCTCTAAAGATTCAGAAAAATCCCATCAGAAATTTATTTCAAAGCAAGAATTGAACTTTCCGTTGCTCCTTGACGTGGAAGGTTCTCTGCATGAACAGTTTGGTACATGGCGTATGAAAAAGAATTACGGCAGAGAATACATGGGTTGTGTTCGCTCAACATTTGTGATCGGTGCAGACGGTACTATCGACTGGTGTCGTTACAACGTTCGTGCCAAGGGGCATGTTGAGATGTTACTTCGTGAACTGTCATTGGAAGAGTGAGCGAAATGAAAGAGGACATTGGGGGCAAGATTGTTGCACTCAATGCAACATCGAACGCTTACGAGCCATGCTATATCGGCAAGGGATTGATTGCTGGGGAGAATATCGTCATCGGAGCGATGTGTCATATCGGCCGATCGGTTACAATCGGAGATGAAACGAGGATTCAGGGTTCAACCTATATCTCAGACAATACGATAATCGAATCCAATGTTTTTATTGGACCAAATACCACAATTCTAAACGACAAATATCCGCCTTCTGGAAGTAAAGAGAAATGGGCTCCAGTAACTGTTTGTCAAAACACAGTCATCGGCGGGGGATCAACCATTCTACCAGGCATCATCATTGGAGCAAATGCAGTTCTTGGTGCAGGGTCGGTGCTTACGAAATCGATTCCACAAGATGAGGTTTGGAAAGGTAACCCAGCCACATTTCTCATGCAAAGAAAAGACTACGAAAAGAAGAGGGGTTGAACATGGAAGGCAAACAACACGTCATCGAATTTCTAACAAAATGTATTGAATATGCAGATGCATCAATTCTTCGTAAACAACAACGAAATGATTCCGAAGAAATTCCTCAATGGGAAACCTATCGTGAATTTACTCGACACGCATTGGATGAGATTCAAGCAGGTGAACTTGACCGATGGTTTACTAAAACCAGTCCAACGCTTCACGTAGAAGCGTCAACACATGATTTGGGCAACATGGAACATAAAGCTCGTTCTCTGTTTCTTTCCAATCTCGTTAGCCCAAGACCGCTGGTGATGTTAGGTACCACATCCAAGAGTGGAGTTCGGAATTTAGCACCTTATACATCTGTATCCATCGTTGCGAATTCGCCCCCATTAGCCGTCGTATCATTGTCTGTTGATCGAGATAATCGAATTCGAGACTCTCTAGCAAATCTCAGAGAAAACGGAAAAGCAGTCCTGAATTTCCTCCAACCGAATCAAGAAAATGCACGCCTTGTAGAGCAAACCTGCAAACCGATTCCTAGAGAAGAGAGTGAATGGGAAGTTTTCTCAATTGAATCTTTAGATTCAAATCCACTCATTATGAAAAATGCATCAATGGCAATTGAAGCAGAAGTTGTTGCCGAACATGACCTACCTGATGCAAAAGCAAGTCTGGTAGTATTGCGATTAGGAGACCTCATCGTTCCAGGAGAACACCTTCCTACTGATTCAGTTCATCTGTTATGTCAGCATGGTTTGAATCGATTAATGGCCACACCAACTGCATGGGATTACAACATTGAATCCAATGTTTGACGCAATCCGAATTCAAGCGATGTCGTTGCAGACCAGCCGAGTGATTCCTTCGAATCCACAAGATGAGGTAATCTGCGCTGTGAATCTCCTGGATAACCTTCACTGAATTCAATTTTAGGCTGACGTTTCGTTTTCTCGTGAACGATTTTACAGATTTTTTCTGCCAATTCAAGCATTGAAATTTCCTCTGTTGAACCGAGATTAAACGAACGACCTGCTAAGGATTCTCCCGTTTTCAAACAGGAATCAAGACGACCTGATCGGACAATACCTTGAACGATGTCTTCAACCCACGTGAGAGAGCGTGTCTGTCCTCCGTCACCATGTACCTGAACGATGCTGGAATCAAGTGCAGAACGCATCATCATTGTCACAACTTGGCCATATTCATCTTGACTCAATCGAGGACCATATCCATTGAAAGGACGGACAATTCGTGCATCAAGCCCCTGGCGAACTGCATGATGAACAGCAAGTTCTCCAAGGTATTTGCTACCACCGTAGGCATGACGTTGATGATGAGAGGCATGTGTGAAAATAGAGGATTCAGGCCCTCCTAGTGGCATCACTTCTGAATTACCATATGCTTCTGGAGAGGATGTAAAGACGAATCTACATTGGTATTTTTCAGCAAATTCAATGGCTCTAAGCGTTGAATTGAGATTCACATCCATTACCATTCTCGCCTCTTCATGGAACCATTTCGTACCGTTAATAGCAGCGAGATGATAGACGATATCGATTGAACTTGCATCCTTTATGCCATGATAGGAGGCCGCTTGGCATGCATCACCTTCGATAAGAGTGATCTCATCCTTGATATGTTTCAAGTTTTCAGGATCACCTCTCCAAAAATTATCGAGGACAACCACTTCATCTCCAAGTTCGAGCAGACGTTCAACCAGACTCGAACCGAGGAAGCCTGTACCACCAGTTACGAGTACTCGCATAGAATCACGCCCGCTGCAACACAGTTATGCTCACAACATCGCTCTTACGTTCGAATCGAATGGAATCACCATCGTTGATGAGCATGCAAGGATCATTCTCAAACCCATGACCATATGGAACCTTCAGAAGTGAGCAGGCAGGTAATGTAAGCGGACAAACATCTCGGTTCACAATTGCTTTGGGGCCTTTCCCTTCATACAAAAGCCCCATCAAAACATACGGAGCTACTGTTGATCCTGACCCTTTAGGATAGATGAGAATCTTATTTTCAATCGCTCTACCATCAAGTGGGTGTCCTGCTTCTTCTATGACACCTGTATCTCGATTTACATAGCCAAGATACGTAATTGGAACATCTGTTACCATCGCAATGCCCTCGATGCAGAAGTCATCTTGTGAATCAAGTCCTTTTCCAAGGACAGTACAATCCCCCTCTTGCTGGGTTTTGGAGGATGCTTGACCCCCGTGTGTAGAATGAGACAACTGAGGTCTTGGACCCTGACTCAGAGAAGGATGAACTGCATGACGGACACATTCAGCAATGGGCGCTACACTGGTTGGAATCCGATTGAGTCCACTGGTCAGATAATGTTCAGCCTTCATCGAGTTCGTCAAAAGATGGTTGTACTTCTTGCGATTATACGGTGTCACTTCTGGACAAGTATCGACCAAAACAACAGCACCTGATTCTTCAAGCATTGACAACGTACCGTCTGCTTCAGCAAGAGCATGGTTCTCCTCGCTGGTAAAAACCCACAATCGTTGATTTTCAATACGTTCTCCAAATTCCATATGAGACCGTAGGGCTGAAGCGGTTGCCCTCATCTCTTCTAAACTCGCTTGAGGGCAACCGATGACAACTAAATCCACTTGCCCATCTGGTTTAAGCTCCTCATAGCGTTGTGAAAGATCATCAAGGGTAAATTCTAATTCACCTTCCCACTCAATATCAGAAAAATCATCCAATGATTGCAATGAATGCCCATCAACCCACATCATTGGAGTCCCATAATTTGCTGCTGCAGCGGTGAGGGCCTTCTTGCGAGCAAAAGAAATGTAATCTGGCAGTCCTTCAACGTAAGGCATAGGTCCGAAAGGAAGATTCCAGTCAGGTTTAGCATTACGTCCAATCCAATCACCAAGGATTGAATAATCGGAGAGTGTTTCAAGTTCACAAGAGATCTTGACCCGAATATTTGGAACCCTATGTTCAGACAAGTGCAAGCCCCATGCTGGAGCATAGCCTGTTAATGCAGTCGCTAAAGCGCTCAATCCTGATTCTCTGTTTGTGATAAGGGAAGTCCAAGTATTTGTGTAACAAACTGCATTTGATTCGGCCCATGAAGCAATCTGGCCCTGAATTTCAATTCCTCGATCATAGGGTGTACAAGAGAGAGTTGATTCAATCCCCAAGCGGTCATAGGCTTGGACAATTTCAAATTGTTGTTCTAGAAAATTAGGCCAGGCAATATCCATTTCCTTCATTTTTCGTTTATCGCACCCTGCGGAATTCAAGGTTGTTGGAATCACAACAGTCCCATTCTCATCACCGCTTAAGTCCTTCAAGAAGCGACGTAGACCATGTCCTCCCGTAATAACCGAAACGCCTGAAACGTGAGCATGGTCTACTTCAACAAACGAAGATGCCCTTGCAGTACGTGCTAAATCTACAACGAGACGTGCTGCCTTTTGTCTCGTTACCCCTTCCAACCCATCGAGTTGTTGCGATAACCTCTCAGGCAGGTCCATGATTTGCTCGAAGCACTCGCGCCTCATCAAGACTCGTATGATTAACCGATGGTTTTGATACCGTTGACGTCACTCCACCAATTATGTCCTCATCAGAGAACAATAACCAAACAGCCCGCGGAGATAGACAACAAAGTCGTTTTTTATCTCTCGAGAATGCAATACGTATTCTCAAAACAACCGTTGTACTAAGCGCATTACTTCTGTCAATTTGGGCAGTGGTTCTCAACCAAGCCCTTGAGCCTCTATCGGATGAACATACTGAGGACAATGCCATACTCGTTGAGACAGAAGGAAGAGAATCAGATGTCTATTGTCCAGAAGGCGGAGCTGACATTTTTCTCGGAACTGATTTCGATGGAAACGGAAAATTGTCTGCAGATGAAATCACCTCAAGCACAAAGGTTTGTCATGGTCAACAAGGTTTGTCAGGCCCTCAAGGTCAACAGGGCTATGATGGAAGCAACGGAGATCATGGAAACGGCAGTCTGGTTAATCTCACAGCCTTATCGCCTGGAATTCCTTGTTCATTTGGAGGCATACAAGTCCAATCTGGAATAGATATTAACAGAAATCAATACTTAGAATCAGAGGAAGTACAGACAACTGCACATATTTGTGATGGTAATTTAGGAGATGAAGGCCCTGTTGGAGAACAAGGCAATAATGGAAGTCAGGGCTATTCAGCTCTTATCGATCAACAACCAGCACCAACAGCACTTTGTTCGAAAGGCGTCGTCATGCGATTTGGTGTCGATGATGGAATCGATAGAGGAATTGCAGGAGATGGTATCCTTCACGAAGATGAAGTCCGAGAATCCCTTCGAATTTGTTCTGAGCAATTGTACCAAGGGATTGTTGGAGATATTTTTCTAAATTCTGGCGATTCAGCATCAAGCCAGTGTCATGAAAGCATTGGAAGTACTGAGTTTGAATTGTATCTTTTCGCTGCTTCTAATGGAATTAATGGTTGCGAATTATGGATGCTGGATGTTGATAATTCACCTGTTCTGTTGAAAGATATTCATCCATCAGGAGATTCTATTCCTGGTAAAATTCTTGGCATTCAATCCATGGAGACTGAGCGAGGATTGCGATTTGTATTTGATGCAGATGATGGCACTCATGGACGTGAATTGTGGGTTTCTGATGGAACTGCTTCTGGAACATTGATGGTGGGAGATATTGAAACTGGAGATGGAATTGATTACACAAGTGAAGTCACAGAATGGATGAATGGAGTCGTATTCACTACGAATGGAGGGCAAGGACAGCGAATGTGGTGGACGAATGGAAGTGTTACAACATCGATCTGGCAAGCTCCTTGGCTTACAAGTAGTGCAAGTTCGGATTTGATGAATCAATCCTCATCACTCTCATCGTTGGGACAAAATATGCTTCTTGGTGATGATAATCGACTCTGGTTCGCTGCAAAGGAGGCTAATATTGGACTCGAAGTCATGCAGTTGGATTCAGATGGAACAATGACCATGTATGATCTCCATCCATTTGGTGATTCATCGCCCTCAGAGGCATTGGTTTCCAACAATGGATTGGTGCTCGTCGCTGGTGATGGGACTGGACGACAACTGGCACATTTGGATGGTGCAGGTGGTGTGCAATGGCTCACCTCCATGACAAAGGAAGGAACAACAACTCCCGTTACCACAATGGCACCGAAGTTTGGATTGCATCAAATCGGTGATACGATTCTCTTCGATGCTGTTTATCGTGGAGCAGATGCCACATTATTTTCATACTCCTTTGCAACATTGAATCTCATCGAATTAAGTTCGACGATTCTTGCACCCGGCCATAGCCTCGAACCGGTCTCAAATGGACATACGATTTGGTTCGATTGTGTACTTGGTAGCACAGGAATGGAGTTGTGCCAAACGGATGGGACCGAACAAGGGACTCATCTTACAGTCGATCTCATGCAAGGGATAAGTAGCAGTCTTCCAAGGGCGCTGATGTACACTGATTCAACATTGTACGTCCTTGCTCAAGGTATTGATCAAACTGGAACCAATAGCGGCCACGCATTGTGGGCAGTTGATGATCAAATCGCTTCGGTTGTTTTCGATCCTTACGCAGGAATTGGTAATGATTCAAACGCAGGAACATATGGCGGATTAATCGCTTCTTCCACACATCTCTTTTTCATTGCAGATGATGGGATGCATGGGCATGAGTTGCATCAGTACCTGTTACCATCAATTCAAGATGATTGGGTCGTTTGGGATTGAACCCGATCAATGCAGTAGGAACAGGAAATTCCAGGAACATAAGCTGGATGCAATTGTTGCTCAGGAAGAAGCGGTTCTCTGCATGCAAAGCAGACTGTTGTTCCAGTTTCAGTCAAATCTGGCTTTAGAGCCACTCGCTTATCGAATACAAAGCATTCACCATCCCAGTGTTCACCTCCAACCTCTTGGAAGTAACCAAGTATGCCTCCCTCTAATTGTCTGACATTGGTAAAACCTGCATCTCGCATAATGACGCTCGCTTTTTCACAACGAACGCCTCCTGTACAGAACATTACAATTTGTTTGTCTTTGAGTGAATCATCCATGTTTGCAACCGCTTCTGGGAAGGCTCTGAATGTCTTGATGTCAAGTTCGATTGAATTATGGAAGGATCCCAGTCGAGTTTCGTATGTATTCCTTGTATCGAGTAAGACAATGTCTTCGTTGTTTGAAAGCCGTTCATGAAGTTCATTCGGAAAAATCCTACCGTCTTCCGAATCGATACGGTCAAAGTTTGGAAGACCTACTGAGATGATCTCTCTTTTCAATCGAACATTCATTCGATTAAATGGCTGAGAGTCAGAGATGGATTCCTTGAACGGAATGGTACTGAAACGGTCATCTTCACTCAACCATTCCTGAAATTTGGTAATGCTTGATTCAAGTCCAGCAACAAAAATATTGATTCCTTCATTACTAAGCAAGATTGTTCCTTTCAACTCCAGAGAGTCACACTTTTGCTTGAATGGTTGTCTGAGAGCATCTCGATCGGGAAGTGTCACGAAGGTGTATCCTGCGATATTGAGATACATCTCCGTCATGATTGACCCTCGGATATTACACTCTTATCTTCATCGATTAACGACGCCAGTCATGACGACTCGCTAATGGATTTCGCCAACCTTGGCCAAAAGCACGAGGGGATACTCGAGGAGCTGGGGCCATTTGCCATCGCTTGTGTTCATTGGCTTCAAGGCGTTGAAGCACAGACACGACAGTCTCTCTATCATGCCCTTTAGAGGCAATTTCATCCACCCCACATCCTTCCTCAATATGATATTTCAAAATAGAGTCAAGGACAGTGTATGGAGGAAGTGTATCATCATCTCGTTGATCAGGAGCAAGTTCAGCAGAAGGTGGTTTGGTAAGCGTCGATTCATTCACAGGAGCCTCTTTTCCGATCGTTCTTGCTCGATTATTGAATACATGAGCAAGGCCGTATACTTCCATCTTGTAGACATCACCAAGTGGAGTATAACCTCCAGCCATGTCTCCGTAGAGCGTGCAATAACCTTGAGCAAGTTCTGATTTATTTCCAGTTGCAATCGCCATACGCTGCTGAGCGTTTGCATGAGACATCACAAGAATTGCACGCAATCGAGCCTGAATATTTTCACGAGCCACAGGTAATCCGTTGTCCAAGACCGTCTCAATTTGGCTCTCGAGAAGATGATGAAGATTGTCTATTGGAAGTGAAGCATATTCCATACCCAATGATTCTGCAGTAAATTTCGCATCTGATTTCGAATGCTCTGATGAGAATCGAGAAGGCATGGAGAGCCCCAGTACATTCTCAGGGCCAACTGCGGCACAAGCAACACATGCTGCAACTGCTGAATCGATTCCTCCACTAAGACCGAGAACAATTCGTTGAATTCCAGATTTCTGACAGTAATCTCGAAGTCCTAATACAACAGCATCAGCGAGAGCTTCGAGTACTGTTTCCTCATCTTGTTCAAGAACACTTTTACTGGATAAATGAGTCAAGCCACTGCTTTCATCTTGGCTCATTGGAACCCATTGAGATCGAGTTGAATCATTCACATCAACAAGAAGGATTCCTTCTTTCCATGCAGGAGCAATGATAACATCACCATTTGGCCAAGCTGCTAGAGATCGTCCATCAAACAATAGATCGTCGTTACCACCTACTTGATTTGCAAGCAAAAACGGATGATTCAGGCATTCTGCTGCTGTTCGAGCAACTCGTAGCCTGGTTTGTATTTTTTCTGCATGATAGGGTGACGCAGAAAGATTGACTGTTGCATCAAGTTGGACCCCTTGTCGACCCCATTCTGCGAGTTGTTCAATTGGATCTGCATTGTATTCAGAAGGAGTATCTCCTGAGACTTGCCATGCGTCTTCACAAACCGTAACGCCAAGTTCGAATGAACCATTGATGGTTCTCGCAATTCCTGGTCGATCATCAGCATCAAAATATCGAGCCTCATCAAACACATCATAGGTTGGAAGAAGTTGCTTTCGAGCGACAACTTTTGCAGGTGCTTGATTACCAATAAGCAATACACCATTTCCTGGTTGTTCTCGTCGATTTTCTGGAACGGTTGGCGTACCAACTAGTACTGGTATGTCCACATGGATTTCTTTCGCCATATCTTGGGCAATTTGTATGAAACTCGGTTGCATCAGTAAATCTCTAGGAGGATAACCACAGATTGCAAGTTCTGTACTAACACAAACCGAAGCACCATGAGATTGAGCAAGACGAACCATCTCTTGTAGACGCTGAGCATTTCCTACAAGATCACCCACCGTAGGGTTGAATTGAAGCAGGGCAATGAGTCCCTTACTTTGATTGCCCATGGTTAAGCCAACCCGCCGTGATTCATAGCCCTGATGCCTTACTTGTATTGCAGAATTTCGCCGTTAGCATCTTTGTACCACCAGCTTGAATCGTTCGGATCTTGCCACCACCAAACGCCATCTGCACCTTGAGTCCAACCATTAGTAGCCGTGGTTGTTGCCGCAGTTGTTGCTGCAGCAGAAGTTTCAGGAACGAATAAATCTGCATCAGGATCTTCAAACTCTTCCTCTTCATCTTCAAGATAATCAGAGTATTCGTCCCATTCAATTTCTGATTTAGAACCACGTCGAACGGTGGCATTTCTTGCCATCAAGAGCAAGGCACCGATGATTCCAACAGCGAGCAATAGGCCTATTGAACCAAGAACTGGATTAACTTCACCAAAGACTGATTCTGCAAAACTCGGTTCTCGTTGTGGACGTACATCTATGGATGGGCCATTGGCCTTGTTTCCATTTTCAAGGACGACTTCAATCCATTGAAGACCTTCTTTCTCAGGCCCCCAATCGAGAAGAATTGTTCCTACTGAACCTTCTGCTACCTCGACATTTGCATTTCGAAGAACAGATGTTGTTCCATCTGCGCGTACCACAGAAACTGTTGCTGAAGTAGAACCATCAAGTGTACCTGTATTTTTGACAAATATCTGAACTGCAGTCGTCTCGCCTTCTTTGACGTTCAAACGAGAATATTGCATGGCTGGATTGTCAAGTTCAAAGGTTGGTCTTCTCCATTCCATCAACCATGAAGTCACGGAGTTTCCTGAAGAATCACCATTTGCACCGAGCACCTGGTTGCCAGCAAGGTCACGACCCTCGATGAGGACGTTTACTGTCAGCAGATCAATCAACATCTCATCGGTAATAATAGAAAGATCCATCGTACCTGTACCAACC
>CAXDRT010000031.1:0-15889 GCA_963991835.1 uncultured euryarchaeote | reverse complement strand
TTTTTCAAGCAGAAGACGGCATACGAGATCTAGTACGGTCTCGTGGGCTCGGAGATGTGTATAAGAGACAGGTCTTAACAACCCTGATTCTTTTGGGGCTTGTCTATCTGAAATTCATCTTACCAGATACAATCATCGTAAAACATTCTCAGAACAAATATGTTCCTGAACACCAGAAAGACTGGAAGGAGTACAAGTGGTGATCCCCATGGCAAAAGATTACGATTTAGTTGTTCCCGAATCGAAGCATTCAGGAATAAATCCTGCTAGCAACGTCATCAACCGACGACAATTCTTGCGTTATGGATTCAATACCGCTGCTGGCGTACTTACTGCATCGTTGGGCGTACTTGGTTTCGCATCAATCCTCTTACCCCCAGGCGGCGGTACTGCTGGAGATTTATCAGTCAAATTCTGGGCGAAGGGAAGAGAAGATACAGCTTGGTACGGCGCTAAACACCTTCAAACCATGACGAAAGAGGACTTTGTCGCAGAAGCTGCAAAGACAAACACAGGCACTTCAGGCGCATCCGGCGTATGGAATGGAGTCCCCGTTGTCGTCACCTATGTTGAGAGTTCAAAGTGGGAAGGAAGTCCCGAGGATAACAACAAAGCAAGATTCCAAATGATGGAAGGTTACGATGAAAGTGGTAAATACGTAGGTCACTTTGAGGACATGGTCGCTCAAGATGAACGAATATACCCCTCTGATGACCTTATCATGGTCTTTGGAAGATGCACGCACTTGTGCTGCATCCCTGGATGGCAACTTGTGTCCAATAACTACACAGATGATTCATGGACCCCTGGAGGGACTGATGACGGAGGTACCAAACTCTTCTGCATCTGCCACTCGTCTCGATTCGACACTACTGCTCTCGAGATGAATACCAACAGAAACCGTTCCAATGGTTCCACATTCAAGTATGCCGGTGTCCGAAAAGCAGGAGGACCTGCTCCAGTTGGACTTCCGCTTATTCCGATCGTTCTAAACAACGGTGTCGTAGAGGGCATTACCGATTATGTCGACTGGCTGACATACTGTGACTGAGGTGAAAAAATGACAACAATGTTCTGGATTTTATGGTTCTTTATCGCCTTCATCATCGTCCTCGTGGCCTTTACTCTCCGTAAGGAGACTGAAGAAATGCCACGTCGTGAAATTCTACGTGCTGTAGAATCAACTGGAGGCATGGGTGTTTCAGAGCGAGCGTTCTTGTGGGTCTTTTCATGGATGGATACTCGATTCCGCATTCAAGATTATTGGAACATGTCAAAAGGGGCTTACTACAACATGCACCGACAAATGCCACTAACTCACGCTGAGAAGTACAAACTTCGAATTATTTGGTATTGGTACCCTCTTTATTGTTTAGGAGGCATCTCTTTCCTCAGTTTCATCGTACTGGTTATTACTGGAACAGTTCTTGGAATTTATTACGTTCCTGGAGGAGAAGGTGATCCTTCACCTGCTTATGCCTCGATGGAATTCATAATGCTTGAACTTCCATTTGGTTACATCATCAGGGCTGTGCATCACTGGACGACGCATTTCATGGTAGCCTCGGTGTTCCTTCACATGTGTCGTGTTTACTTCACTGGTGCATACCGAAACCCTCGTGAACTCAACTGGTTGATTGGTGTGGCGCTCATGGCTCTGACAATTGTCTTCGGATACTCTGGTTATCTCTTACCTTGGGACAGCTTAGCGTACGGTGCTGCTGTTATCGGAATCAACCTTGCAAATTCATCACCACTAATAGGGAAATACATCGCTACACTCTTGTTTGGAGGCTCTTCACTTACGCCTCGAACCGTAACTCGTATGTATTTCATACACGTATTTATTCTGCCAGTGATAGTGACGACCTTGATCATTATTCATTTGTTTATTGTTTGGGTACAAGGTATTGCGGAGCCGCATTGATACGGAGGGAGATGAATGGGATTAATGGAAAATTTTGGTAGAGTAGCTACATCCTATATGGATGAAAAAGCGAAACTCGAAGAAGCTGGTGAGAAGCGAACGCGTACCCGAATGGGTCACGGTTTCTGGCCTCATGAAGTACTGCGTGATACGATTCTCTTTTCGTTCATGGCAGCAGTTCTTCTGTTCTATGCGTGGCTAATTCCACCGCCACTTCACGGTGCAGCGGATCCATACGCTCAAGCGGGATTCGTATTCCCTGATTGGTACGTTTTGTTCTCATACGGATACTTGCGATGGGGAGAATATCTTCCTCAATTCACAGTGCCTACTGGTTTCATCGGCGATATCGTGGGACAACCTGTCTTTGCGTGGAATGCTGCATGGTGGGGCGCTGCTCTAACAGGGATCCCAGTTGGTATCCTCGCACTACCACCGTTCCTAGGAGGACGTGAGAAGAGACCTGTAGAAGACCCGTGGTTTGCTGCAGCAGGAGCAGTCTATCTTGCACACATTTGGTTCATCTCGGTTTTCTCGATCAACATCTTCCTTGAATTGTATGGTAAAAATCGGTCAGATTACTGTAAACTAGACTCTCATGGAGACTTACTTTGTGGCACAAGAGCGCCTTGGATGGCGGATATTTTCAATGCAGTGCCTTGGATACTGACGGGTTTACTGTTGTGGATTGTCATTTACTTCATCGCCCGAAATGTGATGGTTAAGGCCTGGGGCTCTGGATTTACTCCAGCTCATGGAAAGCGACTGATCATTGGTGCACTGGTTGTCTCCGCAGGAGCATCTGTTGCAACATTCGACACATATGACAACGGTTTCTGGGAAGCAGGCGGTCTTTTAACAATTAAAGGATTAACACACGATTATTATCCTGAGCTTGAAGCAATGCGAACTCAGCCATCCGATGTTGAGGTTCATGAAATAAACGAATTTACAGATGACAGAGGCTATTCCGACGATGGAATTGTTCCTGCTCAAGCGTGGCTGGATTGGCAAATATATCAGCCAGCAAGAGAAGTGATTATCGATTTCAGTGATGCGAACAATCACCAAAACGCTGACGAGGGAATGAACGCTGCGGGTACAACCACCTCCTTCTACGGCGGAGAAGGTTTTGTAGCAACTGGTTCATTCACGGTCACAGATGATACAATTCCTGGTGGTCTTCATGAATCCGTAGAAGGACTGACGACTGACGTTGGTTGTGAATACCGATCAAGCGAACGTAAGATCGACGGCGTCAATACAGCAACGATGCTCACAAGTTCGCTCAAAGTTACCGATGCAAACGGTAACGTCATGAGCTCGTTCTCTGATTGTGTCGGTGATGAAATTACTCTCGAACCAGGCGTTTACAACTACGAATACAGCCTCCAAGCATCTGGACCCCTTGCCCAGAACAACTCAATAATGACTGAGACAACCTTCTCAATACGGTCATATCAGCCACTCCTTCTCTGGGACAACAATGCAGGTCCACTTGCTGGAACTGTAGTTAATCTCAGTGATACCGCTACAATTGCAGCATCCTCAGGAACATACAGCGATGTTGTTAATCCATCATATCACGTTAATCCAAAGGCCCTTGACGCAAAACTCACCTATGCAATGTTCATTCCATGTTTGACATTTGGTGCGATTGTGGTCGTACTCCTTCGATCCATGGCACGAGGATATGAATTCGAGATGAACAAGTGCTACGGATGCGATTTGTGTGACGACGCCTGTCCAGTACGATTGTTCAATGGTGGTGACAAACTCAACATCATCTACAATTCATGGAACAATGAGGACGATGGTGTCCCGATGTATTCTTGCTTGACCTGTACTGCATGTACAAACGCATGTCCACAACTTGTCAATTATGACTCATATGTTGACATTCGTCGAAGCCTTATCGTAGGTGGTCCAGCTGCAGAAATACCACACACAGTATTGCAAGCAGTCCTCGCTGCAGAAGCAGAAGAAGCATCAAATGAAGATTTCATCCCAGTCGAAGAATATCCAATCTCATCCAACGTTGGTTACTATCCTGGATGTGTCGATTACCTCGACCAAGAGATGGTCTTCTCTCACGTGAACGAAGGGGATATGAATCTTGGAGATTCAACAACTTCTGCATTTACGCTCTTTGAAGAAATGGGCCATGATGTATCATACCTCGGCCGTGATTTCTTGAAGTGCTGTGGTCACGATCAAAAGTGGCAAGGTCTAACTGAAGTATTTGACAAACTCAAAGCCTACAATCAGAAGAAGATCGAAGCATCAGGCATTGATACTCTCGTATCATCATGTGCAGAATGTTTCCGTACCTTCGCTCGTGACTACGAACTTGAAGGCGTCAAAGTCATGCATACAACAGAGTATCTTATGGAAAGCGGTTTCGATATGCAACTCTCTACTGATGCTACAACCGTTACCTATCACGATCCATGTCGACTTGGCCGTCAAATGGGGGTCTATGAAGAACCACGTCAACTTATCAACGCTATAGAAGGGGTTGATTTGGTCGAAATGGAACACCATGGAGAGGATGCAATGTGCTGTGGCGTATCCAGTATGATGTCATGCAATGAAAATGCACGAGCTCTACGTGTGGCTCGTATGGAAGAAATCAAATCAACTGGTGCTGACACAATGCTGACCTCTTGTCCAAAATGTGTTTCACACTTTGAATGCCTGAAGTTTGAAGGTGATGAGCGATACGAAGACATCGAAATTCTCGATGTTGTTTCCTTCCTTGCCAGAGAAATCAATGCAAAGAAGAGCGAATTGACTCAACCTTCACTTGGTGAAGTTGAGGCTTGAAACGTTCATTGATTGTCAGGAGGAGTTTCTTCCTCATCCATACCTACAATTTCGTAGTTCGATGGGAAGAGTGCAATGATAACTCCTGCGATGAGACTGATCAATCCCCACATGAACTCTTGTTGAACAAATAGGAGTTCAAGAGCGATAACACAGAGAACCAGTCCTCCGATATTTGAAGTCCAAACAAGCGTCTTGAAGGTACCAAGAGATACACCTGTTGTTCCATCTTTCCGATATGGTCCAAACTCTCCACCAAATCGTTGTGCTGATGGTTCCTTTCCTTTCTTTGACATACGTTTCCCTCACCGGTCAATCATGTTGATTGCATCTGTTGGACAAGCCAAGACGCATAGTCTGCATCCAGTACAAGCATCTCTGACAATTTTGGCCTTTTGATTGCTTTCAACTTTGAGTAACGGACTTCTCATAGCCACTTTGTAGATCTCAATGGCATCATCATCACACACGATTGTACATTGGTCACATCCAATGCATAATGATTCTTGGACAAAAGCGACAGCAGTATCTCCTCCTTTGAGGGATGAATGCTGTACACCTCGCTGACGATTGAGGCTCGAGCGTATACGCTTCGCCTCTTCTTTGCGACGACGCTTCAGGTCATCCGAGGACGTCATGTTCTACCTGAACAATGGGTTGGCCTTCAAACTTGGCAACGCTCAAATTTACAAGAAGGTCACCAAAACAGTAGAAAGCTCCAACCAATAACGGTGGATTCCAGGCCGTTAATCCCGTGTGCGGTACAGTAGGAGCCCAAGTCCAATTGCCAAGATAGGTCCCCCACAATTCCATAGCAAGAGCAAGCCAAACCATTGTTGCATAGAGCCGAGGCTCAGGACCCCATCGTATGAAACCGAAGGTGAGAATCAACAACAATACTGCTGAGGTATCCGTTCCTTTTACCGCCCCATAGAGAACGAATGGAACCAAGGCGAGAATGAGATAAATGGGAGATGATGGTGAAATTCTCTTAGCCACTCTACGCCCTAAATCAAATAAGAAATAATGACCCACTGGAACAAATAAAGGCATCAATCCTCTTTGATATTCATAGATATACCAGACTTCACTAAAGAATAATTCCATCGGTGTAGCGAATGCCAACACTGCGATCATCTCGATTCTCTCTTTGCGATCTGTGACTGTAAAAAGGTACAGAAAGATGCCAATGCACCAGATATCGACTGGCCATTGTGCATACGTTGCTGAAACAAAGAGCCCAATGGCAATGGTCGTGATGTAAAGCAGTTCACGACGCATGGTTCTGCTACAGGCATCTCCTTTATCAGAATCATGACGTTTTCATTGCTTCTAATTCAAGTCCCATAGCAAGCATTGAGATTTCAGCAACCAAGGCATGCCAATTGTGTGCATGTGTCATATAGCCTGGCTCTTGTTCAGAAGTGACAAATTGTGCGCTCGGAGAATTAAGATTGCCAATGTCATCCCGTTTTGCATTGACCCTATAGAACCAAGATGAAGCATCACCATCGACGAGATAGACGACAGGTTCTACGGGGAAACCTTCCTCTGTTTTCATCAAAGTAGGAACGCCTTCTTGAATCAAGAAATCTTCAACATCTGAGGTTCCCTTACCATACATCAGTTTCTTCATCTTGCGGTTGGAGAGATTCAAGAGCTGTTGACCTGATGTCACAGTCATGATGCCTAAGCCATACGTACCACGATTATTTTTGACATATACGACAGGTTCTCTGTCAAGACCAAGCGCTTGATATCGTTCAGAAAGAAGCGAGATAAATTCATCCACCTCTTCGGCAAGTTTTACTCTGCAGGTTTCTTTTTCCAAACATTTATTCTCAGAAACAAATGAATCACAAAGTAAGTGCCATGGTTCGATTCCAATTATTTCGCTTACTTCTTCGATAAGGGGGCGGAGATGTTCAAAATGCAACGATTTCTTTCTCTTGTGCCAACCCATTTGTGGATTTGGCAATATGTGAGGGGAAGAAAGACCCTGCAAACCTTCGTCAGTCAAATCATTGTTCAAAAGAATGAAGTCGGGCTGCGATCCGTTTACGAGAAGGACATCATCGATAACTTCGACACGGTTTAGTGGAAGTGGGCCGTTAATTCCATTGAGCAATTCGAATTCTTCAAGTTCTGGATTACCGATTGTACATCGATAACCTGCTGATTCAACTAATTCACACAACGTCCTAAGATTCTCAACATAACCTTGGTTTCGTGTATGAGATTCTGGATAGATGTGAACCCATTTACAATCAGGATTATTCCTTTTAATGTGTTCAGAAATCCGACTTGTTAGGTGAGGGAAATCTGAATCAGAGGTATTATTGAAACCCGCAGGAAATTGGTTTGCATCAACAACTGCGATTTTCCAACCTGCGTCTCTGACATCAACACTTCCGTATATTGGAACCTGTATTGACAAACGCTTTTGATTCATCCATTCGGTTAACTCGTCACGTTTTTCTTCAAGTCTATTGCTTAAGTCATGTAGAACTGTCATCAAATCACCTCATTCAATAAATCATCAACTGTTCGGTTTTGTAGGTTGAGTCCGTGCCCATGCAAGTGGATTGATTCAAACAAACCAAGCCCAAGTGCTATCTCTGGTTGCCTACGTAAAACCTTTTCACACGCAGTCCATCTTGATGTAATCTCTTGTATTTGCGATTCATATTCACGAAGGCATGATGAGAGCAATGTAGGAGAGGTTGCTGTTCCAGCAGGTAATTTCTTCCGATAGACAACCGAATCAGGTAAATCTGTTAACGCAGCAGCGGATCGCAACGCTTTCTTTTCCAGACCACTTTCGGGAAGTCGTTGATTCATTGGGAGTTTCATCGCTTCTTGTCGATGTGCACGCCCAAGGAAAGGAACTCGAACTTCCAATGAATGAGCCATTGAATGACGGTCAACGAGTCGAAGTTGAAAATTACTGAGTTGACCATGATCAATCTCAAATTGCAGTGTGTTTTGAAGCGAACTCAGATGGGTAGAAGGGCGGTGATCCTCAACCCACCAACGTGAATCTTCTGGTAATGAATCGGAATCGAGTGTTGCAGCAAAAGGGTGATTGAGTTCTGATATTCGAGATTCGAGTTGTTGTTGATGATGCTTCAAATCCACATAACGAGGATATCCCGCATGAATTTCATCCGCACCTTGACCACAAAGACCGACCCGTACAACCTTCGACATTTTTTGGAACAACGGTTGGAAGAACAATACTGAGACATCCAAATCTTCTCCATGCCAAGAAAGAGAGGGTAAATAGCGAGAAAATGAATCTAAATCCATAATCGATTGGTGATGTTTCAAGTCCAATGAGGAGGCAACAAGTTCCGCAGCCATCCAATCAGGATTGTCTTCGCTTTCAGCAACGGTCCAACATGCAGGTGTTGGACGTCCATACCTCTTTGCAGCATCACGAGCAACTGCAGCGACCAGTGAAGAATCAAGCCCTCCAGAAAGAACGATACCTACTGGTACATCAGACATCAATCGTTGGCCAACACTTTCGATGAATCCATCCAGAAGAAGACTCGAACTCTGATTTACGTCCCAAGAATCGCTTGGATTAAACACGGGACGAGAAAATTGAGAACTACTCTCTAGACGAGCATTGCCATCTTTCACCGACCACACTTCCACAGTCCCTGGTCGAACTTGATGTACACCATGAAACAATGAGGTTGCATCAAGGGGATATTCCCAGACAAGTCGGGCAAGTAATGCTTCCATGTCCATTTGGGGCTGGTATTGTGGATGAGCATGGAAGGCTTTAGCTTCACTTGCGAAGAGAAGAGATCCATCAATGGTTGTTCTCAAAAGAGGTTTGATACCCATTTCATCACGAGCAAGAATCAGTTGTTTGTTTACTGGATCCCATAAACTCAATGCGAACATACCATCGAGTTGTTTCAACCAGTTGCAATGATCATCGGCTGTTGGTTGAGTTATTTTTTGAGTAGCGTTTCTATGCAACGCTAGAATCGATTCACTATCACCCGATGTGTTCCAAGGATACTCACGATTTCCATCTCTTAGTTGTTGATAATTGTAGATTTCACCATTCACGATGAGAATACAGCCATGATCTGATTTGATGGGTTGAGGACTTCCTTCCAAATCAACAATTGCAAGTCGAGCATGACCCAAAGAGATATTCTCATCATTCCAGAACCCAGTACCATCGGGTCCGCGATGATGTTGGAGTCGAGTCATATCCCTCACAACGGAAGGTTCTGGGGAACCGATCATGCCAGAGATTCCACACATATCTAAGAGGAAACGCCCATGACGTTTATACCATCGCTTTTGGAAGGATTCTTTTCACCACAATGGGTACTTGAAGGCAACAACCGCCAAGAGTATCACAGCTAGCCCAAAGAAGGCATAGTAAACCGATTGCGGCGGGTCGGAGGATGAATTATCGTCGTACATGGATACCAACAACCATCCGAAGACGACCAGATTCTTCAATATGGCGGCGGTTCGACCTCACATAACTCCCAAAAAGGGTTCAAGAATCAGTACTACTGCCAAAGGAATCAACAGCATTGTAGCATTATCATCGATGTAACGTAATCGAGGCCATTCTGCTGCAACACAAATTGGACCCATTAAGGCCACAAGTTCCCATGGAGTTCCTGCCCAAATTGCACAACAGGCCCAAATCAGGGCTATGCCAAGCGTTCCTGCCCAGATAACTGTTGATACGGAAAAGTCCTTTCTCCGCATCTCTCCGAGGAATGGATCTCCAAGAGATAAACTCAAAATCAGTGGATATGCATATGCTGGATCAGGAGCAAGAAGTAACACCATACCGACTCCCAGAGCACCCCATGCAAGTGCAGATACTTGCTTTGCCTCATAGGCACGTTGACCGATAACAGTCACACCAAATTTAAGCCGAAGAGACTCTCCTATAATTGCGACAAGAATGACAACAGAAACGAGTTGTTCAAGAGATATACTTGCTGCATCGGCAACGTCTTCTCCAAATTGGAAATATAAGACTGGAATAAAGGACATTGCCAAATGAATTCCTCTGCGCAGTACATGCCCAGACATACCGCCAATCGATTGGTCAACAGGATTTGTCATCTCAACTTGGTCACTCATCTACTTCCCTCAATATTGCATATGCTTTATCGAAACCAATCAAACCTTCCTCTAGATTCGTAAGGATTTCATTGAATTCTGTATGGTTGAGTATCTGCCGCTCATGGTGAGATAGAATTCGTTCCCTCCAACGTGCTCGTTCTGCCCGAGAGGTTTGTTTTAACTCCATAAGAAGAGAGGCTGCTTCTTCAATCCCATGACCTTTTAGCGCACTTACGAGTTGTACCTCTGGAGGAATTCCTTTACCTAACTGAAGAGATTCCCTCAGTTCATTTGCATGTCGTTCCGCACCTGGAAGGTCGGATTTGTTGACAAGGATTGCATCAGCAAGTTCGAGCAGCCCTGCTTTTTCTGCTTGGACACCATCTCCCCTTGCAGGTCCTTCAATCAAAACGATTCGATCTGCAACTGCTGCACATCTGACTTCTGATTGTCCTGCACCTACTGTTTCAATGATGACTTTATCCCAACCAGTCATTAACAGGCAGGCAGCCATTTCTTGAACGACTGATGGTACTGAGCCACTGGATTTTCTTGTCGCAACAGATCGAACATACACCAGGTCTTTCTTTTCAGGATGGTCTACAACGGTCATCCGTACACGATCGCCGAGCAATGCTCCTCCAGACCTTGGCGAAGATGGATCGACTGCAAGAACGCCTATCTTCAGGCCTTTATCTGTCCAAACGTGGAGTAATCGATCAAGAAGACAAGATTTGCCAACCCCTGGTGGACCTGTAAGGGCTAAAATATTCCAATCGTCCGATTCCTTCGCTTCTGATTTGAGTATTGTTTCACCATTTTCAATGGATGAAAGGAGGCGGGCTAATGCCCTTCTATCTCCTTCACGTGCAAGCGGCATCAACTGTTCCAAGAACATCACCTCAAGATAGCCCAGTCCAATACCAATCGGCACCACTGCCAACACCTGCATCGGTTCTAGCGACTGCAGTTTCGATAAAAGCGACCATCTCTTCAGTCGAAGTGCCTGGTCCAAAGATTGCCTTAACTCCTGCTTGGAATAATGCTGGTCGATCATCATCAGGAATGATACCTCCGCCAAAAACAATCACATCCCCCATGTTGTTTTCACGAAGCGTTTCACAAATCCGAGGGAAAAGATGTTGATGAGCACCGGATAAGGATGAGAGGCCAAGTAAAAGTGCGTCTTCATCTCGAACTGTTTCAATAATCTGAGCTGGTGTTCGCCGAAGGCCAGTGTAAATGACTTCATGACCAGCATCTCGCAAGGCCCGTGCGACAACCTTTGCACCCCTGTCATGACCATCAAGACCGGGTTTGGCAATAACAATCCTCAATGGTTTGTCCATGCTTTGTCCAGACGTCGGTTGGTTATCAAGGGCTCGTCCAATCTAGGCTAAGCAGACTCTTTTCATTTATTTTAATGAAAATCGTCGATGGGATGAAATGCGAGAAAGTAAGAGCATAAGCATGGCATGGGAGAACGACCCGGATTCCCTCATGCCCAGCAAAGGTTACACCAGAGTAAGAAGAGTCAATCGTGCTCTCATGGACACATGGTTTAGAGAAATCTCTTTGGTCGATCTTGATACACTTCCGCAAGAAGGTGGCATTGTCTTCACCGCATGGCACCCAGGGGGCTTAATTGACCCCATGCTTATGATGGCGGCTTTACCAGGAGGATTGACTTTTGCAGCGAAAAGCCCATTATTCAAAATGCCAATTCTAGGACATATACTACGTGCGATTGACGCAAAACCTGTTCTTCGTCCTCAAGACGATGTAGGAACCACGGAAGAGAGAAAAAAAGCAAATTCAGGCCTTATCGATACGCTTTCTTCGAGTGTTGCAAATGGACAGCGTGTTGCAATATTTCCTGAAGGCATTTCGCATACAGAAGCGCATCCAGTAAAAATGCGAACTGGAGCCGCACGTATTCTTCTCGACTCAATTCGAAAGGCAGATGAAATGGACATGCCTAGACCACATCTTGTTCCAATTGGATTGCACTACAGTGATCAGCATAAATTTAGAGAGCGTGTTAGTTTACAGGTTAATCGACGCCTTACCTACCCTCCACTTCCTGGTGAAGAAGGTGCTCCAAAGCCATCATCAGAAGAACTTGAGAAACATGGTGAACTTGCTGATGACAGAATATGGTGTGAAGAAATGACGAACCTACTTCACACCGAGATTCAACGTTGTAATCAGGCACAAGAAACATGGGAAGACAGGGAATTGGTCTGGCGTGCTCGGCGAATGATTCATACTGCAAGAAGCGGGGATGAAGTGAAGCCAATCACATTCCATGAAGCAGTACTTGGATCCCGAAGAGTTCGAGCAGCTTGGCAATATTTAGGGCAGAACGATCCAGAGCGCACTTTAGATTTGGAAACCAAATTCAAGAAACACCATAGTGAAATGGAACACATAGGGCTACGATCATGGGAATTGCGGGACCGTGAAAAGAAAATATCCAAAACAGCCTTTTTGAAAAATATGCTTCTGTGGATTTGGTCTGCTTCTTGGATGCTCGGCTTAGTGACTTGGTCTGCCATGATCGGAGCAATCGTCCCATACATGTTCATTCGCCTCGTCGTGATTATTCAATCAAAGAACGAAGACAATCATTCTGCAATTGGATCGATGAAACTTCTCTATTCAGTTGCCTTATATCCTATCTGGTGGGTATTCGCTTCGATTTCTATAGGATGGATGCTTGCGTCTAAGAATTCGTTCCTCCAAGACGTTGAATTACCTGGTTATATTCTTCCTGCATTAGCCTTCATCCCATGGCCTCTTGTATCTCTTATTCTTCTGATTTGGTGGCCAATATCTGCACGCCTTCATCTCAAATTATTCGCTCGTCTTTGCAAGTCATGGAGAAATCTACGTCTCTGGTTCAAATTACGTAGCGGACAGGTCGAGTGGCAGGATCTCACAGGAATGCATCTGCAACTAGCACAAGGTATGGCATCGATCGGAGAGGGGCTCATCTTACCAGGCGATGATGACTGGAAAGATCCTCCTTATGGAAAAGAGGATTGGGAAGTGGTTCGATTACGAACCTCCTAAACGCACATGTTTACCGTTCTAATCAAGGGCAACGAATAAGGGCGTTATGCCCAAGCGAGTAGTGGTGAGCAAGATGTCTTCGACAGAAAAACGTCTCAATGACCTTCGTGCACGAAAATCTCGAAGCGAAGCAGGGGGCGGCCAAGCACGAATTGATGCACAACATAATCGAGGCAAAATGACGGCACGTGAACGTCTTGAGATGCTTCTCGATGATGGTTCATTTCAGGAAATAGATGCATTGGTGGAACACAGATGTCGAGATTTTGATATGGATAAGAACGTGATTCCAGGGGATGGAGTTGTTACAGGCCATGGAATGATCAACGGAAGAGAAGTGTTTGCTTTTGCCCAAGATTTTACCGTTTATGGGGGTTCTTTGGGAGAGATGCATGGCTTGAAAATCTGTAAGGTACTCGATATGGCTCTCAAAACAGGAAGGCCAGTTATTGGTTTGAATGATTCTGGTGGAGCACGCATCCAGGAAGGTGTTGCATCCCTCGGTTCTTACGCTGAGATCTTCTTCCGAAATGTTCGGGCTTCAGGAGTTGTACCTCAAATAAGCGTCATCATGGGACCATGTGCTGGCGGAGCGGTTTACAGCCCTGCAATCACTGATTTCGTTATTATGGTCGATAAAACCGCACACATGTTCATCACTGGTCCAGAAGTCATTAAAACGGTAACAAATGAAGTGGTATCGTTCGAAGATCTCGGGGGAGCTATGACGCATGCCTCTAAGTCAGGAGTATCTCACTTTACGGCCGAAAGCGATGATTCAGCGATTCAACTCGCACGTGATCTTTGCGACATGTTTCCATCAAACAACATGTCACGGGCCCCTGTGCGAAAAACTTCAGATGATCCAAATAGAGTCTGTGATGGGTTGAGTAACATCATTCCAGAAGATGCAAACAAACCATATGATGTCACTGACGTCATTCGAGAAGTACTTGATGATGGTGGATTCTTGGAAGTTCAGGCTGATTATGCAATGAACATCGTGTGTGGATTTGGACATTTAGCAGGACACACAGTTGGAGTTGTTGCAAACCAACCAAAGGTTCTTGCTGGATGTTTGGACATCGATGCAAGCGATAAAGCGGCACGATTTGTTCGTTTTTGTGATGCATTCAACATACCATTAGTTACCCTTGAAGACGTACCTGGATTCCTACCTGGGACCAATCAAGAATGGGGAGGAATCATTCGTCATGGCGCCAAGTTGCTCTATGCGTACGCTGAAGCAACAGTTCCAAAGTTGACAGTTATTTTGCGCAAAGCCTACGGAGGAGCCTATGACGTCATGTCTTCAAAGCACATTCGTGGAGATTACAACGTCGCTTGGCCCGGGGCTGAATTAGCAGTCATGGGTGCTGATGGAGCCGTCGAAATCATCCATCGTAGAAGACTCAAGCAGGCTCGTAATCAAGAACAGGAGCGGGAGAGACTCGTGTCTGACTTCACAGATACTTTCGCAAATCCATACAAAGCTGCAGCAATGGGCTACATCGATGATGTTATCGAACCAAGTGAAACTCGATCTAAACTTTCAAGAGCATTATTGATGCTCTTAGATAAGGAAGAAATCCGACCGGCAAAGAAGCACGGTAATATTCCACTTTGAGGTATCTTCATGACAGATGATCAAACATTACGAATGGCTGCTATCGCAGCAGTTCTAAGCATGGTTGATGCTGGAGAAGATGTCTCTGTTAAAGGACGACAACCGGGAGAAGCATGGTCTCAAGACCATCGAAGAATAGTCATGGGTAAATCATCGCTTATGGCTCAGCGAAGTAGTCGCAGCCCATGGAGATGAACATATGACCGAAAAAAGAACAGTAAAAGTCGATGGCGTTGAATTTGAGGTTGAATTAACAGCAAAAGATGATGGTTCATGGGACGCTGTTGTTGAAGGTAAAACGTTCAACATCGAAGTTCCAAACGCACAAGCAGCTCCACGTGCACGAAGAAGCGGTGGCTCAAAAAAGAAGAAAAGTGGAACAGTTTCTGCAAACATTCCAGGAAAAGTAGTCACTGTAGAAGTCTCTCTTGGTGACGTTGTTGAAGAAGGACAAGTCATTCTTATCCTTGAAGCAATGAAGATGCAAAATGAAATTCAAGCACCGATTAGTGGCACTGTCATCTCAGTATCATGTGAGGAAGGACAAGCCATTGAAGCCAATGTCCCCTTGGTGGTCATCGAACCTGATGAAACGGAAGATGAAGACTAAATGGAAGCAACAGTTCAATAGGAAGGAAGGATAGGTGATGATATGAGCGAAGGACCTGCTTGTGACTATCCTGGATGTAACGAAGTCGGAACAATTGTATCACGACTTTCACCAGAGGGATACCTCGTTGCAACCGGGAAGAAAGCTTACTCCTTCCGAGAAGCTTACCGACGGTTCCATTACTGCGGTGATCACCATGACAAACTCATGAGTGGAGTTTGGTCACGCGTTCGAAAGCCCGATGATAAGAAAGATGGACACGTTGCCCCGACCGCTATTTGAGTGGCTCTAAGGCGAGATGCTGATAAGCGATGAGTTTCTCCTACATCTATGTCCAACCAAAGAGAGAAGCCCTCGAGTCAAATCTCGGCCATTTTAATCACCTTAATGCTTGCAACGATGTCCATCTCATTGGCATCCCCAATGATCAGTGCAAGTTCGGGTGCAAAAGCGAGCCCACCTGGCGTAGGATTGAACAATCTAACCGTTATGAACACGACGTATCTGAACGGAAGTCACTCCTATGATGATGTCTCCATCATCTGTGGAACAGGTGGTATGCAAACCTGTGGATCTATTGTCGCAACAGGTGACTTAATCCTTACAGTCAACACTCTCAGCATAGCATCTGGCGGCTCTCTCATAGCCTTTGACAGCCCGACAAATACACAAGGCTGTCTCTTATACACATCTCCGAGCCCACGAG
>CAXDRT010000030.1:0-16177 GCA_963991835.1 uncultured euryarchaeote | reverse complement strand
AATGTTCCAATCTGGGAGCGATACCTCGAAGATTACGTAGTCGATACTGATTTTGGTTATGTCATGGAAGAGGGTCCCTTTGAGATATTAGAAACTGCAAATGAGTGGAATTCTACTCACCATTTTGTTGAATATACACTTCCAATTGAAGAAGGAGGCGCAGCCCCTAATGGCTTAATCAGTTTAGCAGTTTGGAGACCAAATGTTCCTGAAGACGTCCAAGTTCCAGTAATAGCCGAATTCGGACCGTATTTCCAAGAACCATCTGTTGAAACGCCCACTATTGAAGTCCCAGGGAGTTGGCTTGGTACTATGATGGTCGAGCAATTATTACCTCATGGCTATGCATTTGCACAAGTATCTGTTACTGGAACAGGTCGTTCGAACCACTGCATGGATCTGATGGGAACTGCGGAGCAATTGGGTAACGATGCTGCTGTGCGTTGGCTTGGTGAACAAAATTGGAGTAACGGAAATGTGGGCCTTATTGGCAAATCTTATGATGGTTCAACTCCTTGGCAAGCAGCTATGTTTGGTTCCGAACACGATTACCTCAAAACGATTGTACCAATTTCAGGTCTCATAGGTGTTAAGGAACTCATGTGGCGGAATGGGAGTGCAGAAGCTCGTGCACCAATCATGCACAATGGTGTGTACGGTTCCTATGGGTTTGATGGTGATGAAGAAGACTATCAGAATATTTGTCCGGATTATCTGATTGGGCCTGGAACTGGAATGTCCGCATACATATTGGGTTCAGAACAATTTGGCGATTATTGGGCTGAACGATATTTCCTAGATAGGGTATTGGAGAATTACAAAGGTTCAGTCTATCTTATCCAAGGGATGCATGATTGGAACGTTGACCCCCATATGGCAGTACCAACAATGAATATGCTCATTGATGCAGGCATTGAAGCAAAGGGTCTGTTCGGACAATGGGATCACGATTATCCAGATCGACCAATCCAGTTGAATGATCGCAGTGATATGGGCGGCCGTGGAGGGGAAGCTTTTCCAGAAATGATTCGTTATGACTGGATGCAGGACCTGTTTGAATGGTTTGAATACTACCTCCAAGATCGAGGTGAACAACCTGGTCAATACATTGAGATTCAAGACAATCAAGGTGAGTGGAGGCTAGAAAACCGATATCCACCATCTGATACGACAGAATGGATTGGTTCCCTTGGAGGTGAACTCTCGAATATTGGAGGCTCAATGACAATCTTACCTGATGCATCGAATGGACCAGTATGGGAAACAGAACCACTTACTGAAACTATTCGGATAGCAGGCGTACCGCGGCTCCATGTTGATGTCACCACAGCAACTGTGGGTGGACAACTGTATGCATTGCTCGAGGATTGCTCTGGAAATGAATGCATACATGTTGGGCATGCTATCATGGACCTACGTTATCATGCAGGAGGAGATGATATTCAAACATGGTTGCCAATCTTTGAAACCATTAATGCAAAGATGGAATTCATGCCTCTCGATGCTGTAATTGCTGAAGGCCATACGATCAGAGTCTCATTGCTATCGACTGGAGAAGATTATCTTCCTGCAAGTACTTCCTCTATTGTCACCATCCAAGAAGGTGATACTTCAACACTCCAACTTGATGTGATAAATCCGTCAGTTGATGTTGATATGCGGCGATATTTCACGCCGCCTGTGTGTCTTCATGAGGTATGCCTCGGGGCTTAGGATTCCAAAGTGTAAAGATGATTCCACTCACAACCATGAGTATTGAATACGCTAGAATCCCTTGTTGAAGATTTACAACTTCATGTTCAATCAAGTAACCTGCCGAAATCGTTGAGATCACTTGGCCAATTGACATTAGAAGCATATCTGTTGAAAAGACTCGTCCCCTCATTTCATCTTCCACCCATTGTTGAGTCAATACTGTCGATAGAACCCAATTTCCCCCACTTGCTGTATGTGCTAATGTAACAAGTGCAAGGGTCAACAAAATTGGGCCTCCCAAACTTAGACCTACGAGCACATAGAATAATCCGCTTACAATGATGAGCAAACCAACCATTTTTGGCCATTTTGTAGAATCTTTGAAAATACTCCTCGCTAAAATTGGACCTATTCCTGTACCTATTCCACGAGCGAAGAAAAAGATTCCAAATCCTAGTGCAGCGCCAACGAATGTGATTTCATTTCCTGCCAATACGAGGAATACACCAGCAAGACCCCCTCCAGCAATATTCCATGAAGTTTTAGCGAAGATAATTCGTAGAAGCCGTGGTTCGCTCTGAATCCTTTTTTGCCCAAGCCAAATATCTTTTAATGAACTTTTAATGATCGAACCTTCACTCGATTTGTCGTATGTTTGTGGAATAACAACTGGTAGTAGCATCAATGTTCCAAACAAAAATGTAATTGAATCAATAATGAATGCTACGTTTACTCCAAATTCTGAAACAACTAATCCTCCTGAGAATGCACCGAAACATAAAGCTGCAGACCATGTTGCGCTATCAAGTGCATTTGCAGTTGCCAAATCTTCTTCACTCACAATATTTGGAAGGGCGGCTCGTTCTGCTGTAACATATAATCCATGTAATGCCATCATGATACCTGAAATCGTAAACATCCACCACATGTCTTCGGGTCCGTTGACACCAATGAATGCGAGTGCTAATCCAATTTGGAACACGTTGGTAACAATCATCAATTTCTTACGGTTAACACGATCGGCCAGAAGACCAAATAATGGTTGCATAAGAGCGAAAGCTCCCATTCTAACGGCCATCAAAATACCAAGAAGTAATTCAGAATCTGTATATTCGAGTATAAGCAAAAAGAGAGCAATTGTATTGAACCATTCACCAAACATGGATACGAAGGCGGCTAACCAAAATCTACGATACGTACGATTCGTTTTTACCAAGCGCACGTAGGAGTTTTCAGACATAATGAAAACCTACTCTTCTTCGGCCAATTTTTTACCTTTGGAAAGAGAAACAACCACCCATTTGGAAGTTGGTGTATTAGAAAGTTCAGCGACTGAATCTAACGGGACCAATTCATTTGCTTCAGGGAAATAGGCAGCCATATTTCCTTTTGGAATATCATAAGCAACGACGATCCAATTTGTAGAATGACGTACAGTACCCTGGTAATGACTCGTCATGTTCACAACATCTCTGGTTTTAAGACCGTTTTCAGCCATATCTAAGGCATTCATCAGCACAACCCGACGATTCCCATGAATACCTCTGTATCGGTCATGTAAGCCATAAATTGTCGTATTGTACTGATCATGACTTCGCATCGTCATGAGTACAAATTGTCCATCTTCAATAGAAACTTCAGGTAATGGATTGATAGAGAAAACAGCTTTACCAGATGGAGTTTCAAACTTCAATTTATCTCTAGGGGGATTAGGCAGTAAGAATCCGTTCTCTTGACGGACGCGCTCATTATAGTTTTCAAAACCTCTTAATGAATTGGACATTAACGAACGGATATTATCATAATTTTCTGATAGATCAAGCCATTGTAAATTCTCAGGTGTCAACCGAGATCCTAGTTGAGAAATAATTGATGATTCACTCATCAAAAAAGAAGAAGCGGGTTTCAGTTTACCTTCTGATCTATGAACGACACCCATGGAATTTTCAACAGTCACGAATTGTTTCTTTGAACCTTGTATGTCAATTTCTGTCCTTCCCAACACAGGTAAAATCAATGCAGATTTTCCAGTGATGAGATGGCTACGATTGAGTTTGGTTGAAATTTGCACAGTTAGACCAACATTTCGTAACGCCTTGGCTGTTCTCCTTGTGTCAGGTGTTGCGGAAAGGAAATTCCCTCCCATACAAACGAAAACATCAACAATTCCACTTTCCATTGCCCTTATGGATTCCACAACATCGTAACCGTGCTTTTTTGGCAATTCAAATCCGAGGCCATTTTCCATATATTGAAGGAAAGAATCTGAAGGCGCTTCCCAAATCCCAACGGTTCGATCTCCTTGGACATTTGAATGCCCTCGTACTGGACAAACTCCAGCACCAGGTCTTCCAATATGGCCTCCAAGCAACAAAAGATTAACCACTTCTTGGATTACAGAAACGCCATTTTTGTGTTGAGTCAGGCCCATAGCCCAACATGCAATGGTGGCATTAGAATCAGAACACATGTTTGCTAAACGAATGATGTCCTCTTTACTGATACCAGAATCTTCTACTGCTCGATCCCATGAAAAAGAACTCATATGAGATTTCAATCGTTCGAACTGAATGGTATGTTCTGTGATGAAGTTCGAATTGTAATTACCAGTATCCAAAAGATGTTTGATTACACCTTGGAATAAGGCTGCATCCCCTCCAATTTTCACTTGTAAAAACATATCAGATAGTTGAGTTGATGTCAAATCCATTTCCATATATTCTTGTGGATGTTTGAATCTTGATAAACCAGTTTCAGGTAATGGGTTGATGTTGACAATTTTCGTACCATTTCGTTTTGCATCTCTGAGTGCAGTTAGCATTCGTGGGTGATTTGTTCCAGGGTTTTGCCCAACAACCAAAATTAAATCGCTTTTATTGAAATCTTCTAAATGGACTGTTCCCTTTCCAATTCCGATCGTAGATCCGAGAGCTTTTCCGCTTGATTCATGGCACATATTCGAACAATCAGGTAAATTGTTTGTGCCGAGACTTCGGACAAGTGCTTGATAGAGAAAAGCTGCTTCATTTGAAGTCCGTCCAGAAGTATAGAATACACCACGCTCAGGCTTGTCCATTGATTTAATTGATTCTGCAATCATATCAAACGCACCATTCCAAGAGATTGGTTCATAATGTGTATTTCCCGATTTTAATACCATTGGATGAGCTAGACGTCCTTGTTTGTTTAGCCAGTAATCAGGCTTTTTCAATAGGTCATTTATCGAATATTTTTTGAAAAACTTTGGGTTAACATTTGCTTTCATAGCCTCATCTGCTACTGCTTTAGCACCATTTTCGCAGAATTCAAAGGAAGTTCTGTGTTCAGGATCAGGCCAAGCACATCCAGGACAATCAAAACCATCTTTTTGATTGACCATGAGAAGTGTCTTGACAGTTTTTGCTACACCCATTTTACGAATACCGTGATTAAGGGAGGAAATAGCAGCAGGTATACCTGCTGCAGTCTTCTTTATTTTGCTCAATCGAAGGGGATTAGAATCTACTGGCGTAACCCCTTCGGATGGTTCCTGCATAGTCTTGCCAAGCAATAACGTTCATCAAGTCTTGTGGAGGAATCCTAATTTAAACCCGCTTTCCAAGCACCAGATTCCCTAACGAATCCATACAAACAGATTCCATTGTCTCTCGCCAAATCAAGGGCTGCAGTCGAAAATGCGCCCACAGAAGCAATGGTCTGTATGCCTATTCGTACTGCCTTGGCTACGATGTCCCAGCCACACCGGCCAGACAACAACAATGTGTATTCTTCATAATTTTCAATACCAGATGATATTGCTGTTCCGATTGTTTTGTCCACTGCGTTGTGCCTGCCAATATCCTCTGATACAAATAAGACATCTCCACTAGAATCGAGTAGTGCTGCCCCATGACACCCTCCTGTTTTCTGAAAGAGATTCATTTCATTGCGCATGGATTCGAGTGCTGTACTTAATTCACTATGCGAAAGTTGTTTGTTCTCCCTATTCACATGATCTTTGATTGGACTTACCGACAAATCTGGATGATTGCACGCTCCACATGAAGATGTGATGAGTCTATGTTCTGGCCTGGAATGTAATTCCGAATGATAGAAGGAATCGACCTTTCCATCTTCTATTTGATATTCAACAAGATTCGATGATGGAATACTTTCCGTTAATCCTTCACAATAGATGTGACCTATATGTAATTCTTTTATTTTCGTGGGAGTCCCAAGTAACGTAACATGAGGTGTTTTTTCACTATTCATATCAAGACAGTGAAGCGTAAGTATTGATTCCTTGGCGATCCATTCTGATTCAATATGGTGATTGTCATTCTCTAGACGTTGCAAAGGAATTTTTTGAAATTCATGATCCATCTTCATCAACCTCAATATCAAAAAATTCAAACTGTAAAGCAACTAATTCTGCTGAACTCTTAGCAGACGAATATGCTTCTAAAGGCTCAGCATTTAGTTCTAGAAAGCGATTACCCCATCTGAATTTACTCAGAAGCATATCTGCTTGTTGATCTTCACCCATTAAGACACATGCCGCAGCCATTGCTTCAACCGTTGATAATTTGGATGGTTTACCCCAATTAACGGGATTCGCCGCAAGGAGTAAAGGCAATGTACGCGCTTGAAGTCTTGTTCTTTTCATTACGGTCTCAACTGAGGATTCGATATGAGCCCAAGAACAATCCAATCCAACAATAGCCGCATTACCTTTGAACAGTTCCTTGTCTTCTGGACCCAGTACTTTTCCACATAATGGTTCTAGAATAATGCCTTTACGAGGTAATCTTCTGAAATCCTTGTGAAGAGTTAAGAGATTGTCTCTCGACGAGCGGACGGCAGTATTTTTTTTCGGATCATCTTGTGCAAGCCAAATGGCATGCAGGGGAATAGCCAAACCCTCACCTCAAGTCTTTGAGATAATCGCCGATGGTCATGCCTCTGGAATTACTTGGCCTGCCAACCATAGATTCATGATCGTTCGTAGATTCTACCATAAGTGAAATTCCAAGAATCATTTCAAATTTCCGTACTACAGCATCTGTGGGTGGTTTACCAGATTCTGCAGATTTTATGACATTGATTGTTTCTGCCATGCGCTTAGCAAGTTGATTTTGATCCCAACCTTTGTTTTGTCGTGCTGATGTGATTCTACGTGAAAAATCAGATGCGAGTTCTTTTTCAGTCTTATTCATGAGATTGTTAGGTTTAGGACGATGAGATTGTTTAGGTCTCGATGGCGTTGAACGTGCTCTAGATAATCCTGGAGCTTCTTGTTTTGGTTCTAAATTTAGTTGACCAATGCATCTTTGACAAATTGCTAACATCGCTTTATTCACCCGATGTTCTCTCGTAGTTACCTTAGTTGCACCGCATAACTCACAATCGGCCATAGAATCCCCAAATTCTCGTGGGCACGACAATTGATGAACCCTTCGCAATAAAACCTCATGGGAGAAACGATGTGTTCATCAACTATCGGCGTCAGGAGTAAATGATTACGATGAGTTCTGAAGTTGAGCGTGGCTCCGATTCTGTGAAATCCTCAAAAGAAGATGAACTTCAAGGTCTTGAATTAGATTTTCGAACCTTGCAAGAGAAAACCCAGGAATTGATTAGTGAAAGAACGCATCTTGAATCAGAATTAAGAAATGTGAAAAAACAAGCTTCACGATTAGAAGAAGAAGTGCGTCACTTACGCTCACCTCCTCTGATCATTGGTTCTTTACAAGACGTACTCGACCCTGAACGAGCAATTGTCAGATCTTCCAATGGTACAGTATTCCAAGTTGCATTAAATCAGAGAATTGAACCATCCCTCCTAAAACCAGGGACAAGAGTAGCGTTGAACCAAGACACGCTTTCTGTAATTGAAGTTCTTAATGATGCTTGGGATCCAATTGTTAGTGGAGCTGTAATGATCGAGAAACCTGATACGACATACGACATGGTTGCTGGGTTAGATGAGGAAATTCTTTCTGTTCGTGAAGCGATTGAACTTCCATTACTAAAACCTCAATTATTTGAGAAAGTAGGAATAAAAGCACCGAAAGGAGTACTCCTTGTTGGTCCTCCTGGTTGTGGAAAAACATTACTCGCAAAAGCAGTAGCTCATCATACGAATGCTACATTTATTCGGATGGTTGGCTCTGAACTTGCTCAGAAATACATCGGAGAAGGTGGACGGCTGGTACGTGAACTCTTCTCATTGGCAAAAGATAAGTCACCTGCTGTAATATTTTTAGATGAAATTGATGCTATTGGTGCAAAACGATTGGATGGATCGACCAGTGGTGACAGAGAAGTACAGCGTACACTGATGCAACTCTTGGCTGAACTCGATGGCTTTGATGAACTTGAAAATATCAAAATTATTGCTGCAACGAACAGGCCAGACATACTCGATGATGCATTACTGCGGCCTGGACGATTTGATCGAATCATTGAAATTCCAATTCCGAATGATGTCTCGCGTACGGAAATACTTCAACTACACCTGGATTCTATGAATTCAAAAGGAGTTCGTATCAAAGGTGTTTCACAAGCAACCACAGGATTTAGTGGTGCAGAATTGAAAGCAGTATGTGTTGAAGCAGGAATGATTGCTATTCGACAAGACAGGAGCGTTGTCAAACATGCTGATGTAATGGAGGCGATACAGCGCCTCCAAACGAAGAAATCGAGAGGAGGATCTACTTCTTCCCCTGATGGATTGTATGGTTGAGCATGTCAATGTTCAAAGTCCTTACTCGAAACCATGAACCATGGGCCAATCCATTATTGAATGTGTACCGAATATTTCTGAAGGTCGAGATATTGAAAAAATCAATCGTATTGTGGATGCAGTAAGAATTCAAGGAATCAAAGTATTAGGTATTGAACCTGATTCTGATTACAATCGAACTGTCATCACGTTTGCAGGAAAGCCACAAGACGTCGAAAAAGCCGCATATTTATTGATTGAAGCTTCAATCAATGAGATAGACATGAGAATTCATTCTGGTGAACATCCCCGTATGGGATGTGTTGATGTTTGCCCATTCGTCCCAATTTCCGGAAGTTCAATGGAAGATTGTAGTGAAATCGCACGGAGAGTAGCAAATAAAGTCGGCCAATTGCTAGTCCCTGTATTTTTGTACGGAGGCGCGGCTTCAGATTCTCTTCGAAGTTCACTCTCGAAATTGAGAAAAGGGGAATATGAGGGATTAGAGGCACGATTTTCAGGTGATTCTGAAATACATGGAGTTGAGACATGCCTACCTGATTTTGGATCCACTCAATGGTCTGAGGCGGTACAGCGTAGTGGTGCAATTACCATTGGCTCTCGTGGAATCTTAATCGCATACAATGTTAACATAGATGAGAAGGATGCTTCAATCTCAAGAAAGATAGGTTCACTCGTTCGTTCAAGTGGGAGATTAATGAAGGCGTCAGATGCGGATAAAAGATTCAGAACACAAGGGCTTCTTTCTCATGTTCAAGGCATGGGTGTTCCGCTTGAATCCCATGGATTGAGTCAAGTTTCAATGAATTTACAAGAATATCATCAAACAAATCTACATCATGCATACGACGTTATATCTTCGCTTGCTCATGATATGGGTGGAAAAGCTATTGGATCAGAAATCGTGGGTTTGGTTCCTCTTGATTCAATGGTTGAGGCAGGTCATTGGTATTCTAAACGTGATGATATGACAGAAGAGGAATTGGTCTTGCTTGCCATTGAACGGCTTGGATTGAATAGTATACACCATTTTGACCCTCATAAACGCATTATAGAATGGTGTTTGAAAGGTGATGAACAATGAGTTGGGCAGATGTTACATTGAGAGAATTTCAAGATGCGTTGGCTAGTAGCAATCCCACTCCAGGCGGTGGTTCCGCTGCAGGTGTAGCATTGGGGCAGGCAGCTGCTCTAGCTAAAATGGTGGCAGATCTAACACTTGGCAACGATAAGTACGCTGATGGATGGGGTGTTGCTGAATCCGTAAACACGATAGCCACTCCTCTCTTAAATGAAGGATTAAACCTTGCACAGTTAGATAGTGAAGCATTTGATGCAGTTGTAGCGGGATTCAAGTTGCCAAAAACAACAGATGATGAAAAAACCATCCGAAGAGAAGAAATTAGAAACTCAATGTTAGGGGCTGCAAAAGTTCCGTATGATACTGCATGTTATGCCCTTGATTTGATGAAATTATTGCCTGATTTAGCGACGTATGGGAACGAAAATGCAGTTTCAGACGTAGGTGTTGCAGGTTTATTGGCATCGGCTGCCCTAAAAGGTGCGATATTTAATATTGAAATAAATTTAAATTCACTTCCAGAAACATACGGTATTGAAATGAGAAATCATTTGCCAACATTATCTAAAGAAGGTAAAATTCTATCTCGACTCTGTATGGATGCTGTTCGTTCAGTTTTATCTGACGATTGAACCAGTTGCTATTTGTCCATCGATTGTAACTAATTTCACAGAACCATCACCATCATCTGCAGCAAGCATCATACCCTGGCTTACGACACCACGGAGTGGTCTTGGTTTCAGGTTTGCAACAAACACAACTGATTTGTTGAGCAAATCTTCTGGAGAATAGAATTCTTTGATACCTGCACAAATAGTTCGTTCCTCATTCGATCCATCATCTAATTTGACAACATATAGTCGGTCTGCGTTAGGGTGATCTTCAACACTGCAAATCTTCCCTACGCGCAATTCAACTTCCATGAATGTTTCAAATTCAAGGTATGTTATTCCTTCTGGTTTCTTTTCTGTCATACTCTTCTTCTCCTTTTTTCCACCCTTAACACCATGCCCTATAGACGATGGTTCTGATTCTTCAACAAGTGATTTCTCTTCTTCAACAATTTCATCGATATCTAATCGTTTGAAAAGCGGCTCATAATCGGAAGCCGTTGTATTGATTTCAACGCTCCAATCAATTGCGGAATTCCACGATTGAAGTGATACTTCCCCTTGAAGCCCAAGCATCTGCCATAATTTTTGAGAACTAAATGGTAAGAATGGCTGGGTGACGATGGCAAGATATCTGCATAATCTCCAACCAAATGCTAGCGATGAAAGGGACTCATGACGACCTTCCGCATTCTCATCGGATTTGAGATGCTTCCAAGGAGCTGAATTTTGCAACATCTGATTACCGTGTTGGGCTCCATTCATTGCAAACCGTAAGGCTTCTTTGTATCGATGACGTTTTAATGAATCAGTAATATTGGTATGAAGTGTATCTAGGAATTTGATGTCATCGAGATGTAATGAATTATCATCAAAGGAAAGAAGGGGTGATTCACCATTATTGGGTAAACGTGCTGTAAGGGACATGACGCGATTGACAAAATTTCCATAGGTTGCAATGAGTTCATTGTTAATACGATCTACGAATTCATTCCAAGTAAAATCGGTATCATGGCCTTCTGGCATGTTGATGCTCAAATAATACCTCAACGTATCAGGATCAAAACGTTCTAAGAAAGAAGGGAGCCAAATTGCATGTTTGCGTGATTTAGAGAATTGCCCACCGGCCAACATGAGATATTCCATAGCAGGCACATTATCTTCCAAATGTAGGTCGCCAACGGATGGAAGTTCTATGGGGTCTTCGGAAGATTTCCCATTGCGAACATGATTAAGACCCATTAAGATGGCAGGCCAAATCACTGTATGGAATGGGACGTTGTCTTTACCCAAGAAATAGTAATGCCGGGGTGTGTTATCATCCTTGTTGACCCACCATGATTCCCACGCATCAGATTCTTTAGCATACGTATTGGACCATATTTGGGAACAAGTAAGATATCCTTGGACAGCTTCAAACCAAACATAAATACACTTACCTACCCAATCTTCTCCTTCTATTGGAACATCGATTCCCCATGATAAATCTCGAGTGACTGCTCTTGGGCGCAATCCCATATCTAACCACTGTTTTGTCATAGCACGAACATTTGGCTTCCACACGGATTGTCTTTGATCAGCATGTTTTTGCAACGCTTCTTGAAATAGGTCCAATCGATAGAAGAGATGTTCAGTCTCCCTGATTTCAACTTCATATTCAGGATTCATTTTAGAAACAGGATTTTTCAGTTCGGACGATTCGTATGTCGCCCCACATGTATCGCATTGGTCACCTCTTGCTCCATCCGCCCCGCATGATGGACAAGTTCCCTCGATGTAGCGATCTGGTAGAAAACGACCGCCCCCTGATGGATTCAATTCGTAGTACTGTTCCATTGACCTCAATTCAAAAAAGCCAGCATCATAGAGATCTTTGAAATTTGATTGAACTCTTTCTTTGTGTTCAACATCTGTTGTTCTGTTGAAAAGTGAACCTCCATATTCAACACCTCTTGAATCAATATTCGGCATCCAAGTACAACCTAGATCAAGAAGAGCCTTTGAATTAATTTCATGGTATCTGTCTACAATATTTTGTGGTTCCAATCCTTCTTGTTCTGCAGATACTGTGATTGGTGTACCATGTTCGTCAGAACCTGACACCATCAAAACACGATTACCCAGAGCCCGTTCAAACCGCGCATGGATGTCTGGTGGTAGGTAACAACCAGCCACGTGTCCTAGGTGAAGTGGTCCGTTTGCATAGGGCCATGCCACGCAAATTAGTACGTGGTCACCATCGCTCATACCACGCCCAATCAACCAACCATTTTCAACTCGACCCTTATTGATGGGAAATGAACGTCATTTTGAATAACTTTGTCCTTCTAGGACTGGTATCCTAGGGCAGGAGTACTCGTTCATCATGGGCCTTGAATTACTCATATTCTACACAATTTTGGCCATCGGGGTCTCATTTCTATGCTCCATTCTTGAAGCGGTTGTACTGTCGGTTCCTAACACCCAAGTTGCTGTTTGGCAAAAAGAAAAAGATAAACGCGGTATAATTTGGTCCAAATTGAAAGCAGATGATGCAGTCAAGCCGCTAACTGCTATCCTTACTTTGAATACGATAGCGCACACGATGGGAGCTGCAGGCGTTGGTTCACAAGTGCAAGAAGTCTATGGTAACGAGTATCTCACGATTGCATCAATCATCCTCACCCTTGCAGTATTGTTTCTATCAGAAATTATTCCAAAAACCCTTGGTACAGCATATTGGCGTCAACTTTCCCTCCTTACAGGCAGGCTCCTCGGGATCATAACCTCTCTACTAATTTTCATTGTTGCTCCTATTCAGTGGATGAAAAAGATTCTTCCAAGTGCTGACGGTCAATTGGTTACACGAGATGATTTAGCCGCCCTAGCAGACCTAGGTGAAGAAGAAGGGGCTCTTATGGAAGATGAGGAAACAGTAATTTTGAATTTACTACGATTGAGAGAAATTCCAATTACTGAGGTTATGACCCCACGTGTCGTTGTTTCAGCACTGCACAAGGATAAATCAATCCGTGAAGTTTTAGATGAAAATCCTGTTCTGCGGTTTTCTCGTATTCCAGTATATGACGAATCTATTGATGACATACAAGGATTGGTCATACGGTCCGAACTTCTCGTTGCAGCTAGTAGAGATGAGTGGGATCGACTTGTTGAAGAATTCTTGAAACCTGTCCAATTCATATCCATGGATCAAAGTGTTGATTCTGCTCTCGAGATGTTCCTCGGAGAACGTCAGCAATTCGCTGTAGTACGAGATGAATTTAGTGGTACGTCAGGTATACTCACAATGGAAGATGTCTTAGAAACATTACTCGGTGAAGAAATTGTAGATGAATTAGATGAAGTCGATGATATGCGAGAACTTGCAAGAGTGCAAGCAAAACATCCTTCAGAAGAAGAGTGATTCTTTTTCTATCCAATCCTGGATTATATGATCTCTTTCGATATTATTACGCTCATAGCTGTGCTTAAGATTTTCAAGGATGTGCTGTGTAAAATTAGAATCAATTTTAGCATGTACATCGGCCAAATGTTTCCAATGCAATTCACCTAATGTAGCATCATTCATTGCTTGCACAAGCAACGTAGGTGCATCTGGAACACCCCATTTAGGAGATTCAAGGAATTCAACATCACGTATTCTATACCGAGGTTTATTCATAGAGTTGTAAAGGCGTAGTAATCGTTTCATCATCCAAGGATGTAGCTTGCTAGGGATTTTCAAAAACTCACAAGTTACATTGTTAATCAACGAATATGATGTGACGGGTGATTCAAGAATAATACCTTTCAGATTACTCGAGGTTTCAAGTTCTTTTCTCAATCCGCGTTGAGCAATAAATCCACCCATACTATGTCCATGTACAATAAAGCCATTATTGAGCCAACCGTGGGCGGAGTATACTGATAACATCTCTTCGAAATCATGACAGATATGCATCGCAGCCCAATGATCAACTGGCTTATTGCCTCCATGCGCTCTCATTTCAAATGAAAGGACATTAAATCCTAATTCAATGTACATCTTAGCACGACCATCCATATTAGCAGCACGTGAATTCCAGCCATGAATAAGAATTGCCAAGGGTCTCGTATCCTCAATTTGCGTACGTAACCAGCGTACAGGATAGCCATCAACATCCTTTTGTTCAGAAATCCAGCCTTCAGGTGCCTCGGAAGCAGTCCTCTTTCTAGGCAATCGTAACATAAGAACAAGAGAAAATGCCAACCACAAATCCATCGCAGTAATGGGGAGTATGATCATCAAGAGAAGTGTTGAATCAATCTGAATGGTAAAAAAAACAAAATAAAACAACATCCATAAAATAAGATGGACAAAAAATGGTTGAAACCTCTTGATGTACATGGTCAATCAAGAATAAAGGTTACTGGATTAATCTTCTGTTTTGGATTCTGATTTCTCTTCATCCTTTTTCTCATCTGCAGCGACTTCCTTAGCTTTCTTTTTCTCTTCAACACGCTGAGCATATTTTTCTCCAAATTGGCTCATGCTTTCAAGTCGAGCACGGAATCCTGATGTTTCCCCTTCTTCCGAGACATAGCGTACGAGATATGCTCCGAATATGAGGTCGAATAATCCTTGTCGCAGATCGCTGTTTCGAGAGAATTGCCAGTTGACGACCCATAGAATCATCAACACTGCACCGATTGAAGTGTAAACAATCGGCGCACCACCATCAGCCAATTTACCAGCTTGTGTAAAGATCATTAAGAATCCAAGAAGGCATGATACGCCTATGTTGTTAACAAACAATCCGTGAAGGAATAACGGCTTTGTTCCATCACCGCGAATATATCGAGTGGATGATGTAAATTGACCAAGGTTACGTCCAGTCCATATTGGCAAGATTATACCATTGAAGATGAACATTAAACCTGCTCCCAGGAAGAGAAGTGTGTTTGCAAATCCACCACTTCCTCCTCCTGTAACCACGGACATGCTGAGTGCGCCGATGAGAAGGGAGAAATTAACTGTAAAATTGACCCACCATGAAATGACTCGATTCAAACTCGAAGCAATTTCAAACTCTGAAGAGAGACCTTCTGGGCGCGCCTTCTTCATCTTCGGCTTCTTTTCTTTCTTTTCTTTTCTAGGAGCAGGTGATGCTTTCTTTGCAACTGCTTTTGCAGGCTTTGCAACTGCTTTTGCAGCCTTTGCTACCGGTTTTGCCTTTTTGACAACTTCTTCACTTGTTTCGACTTTATCGAGTAATCCCATATTATCACTTCACCTATGCGTACATCTCCGAAATCTGCTTGTACAGTGGGAAATCTCCAGATTCAACAAATGCAGTTATAGATTCTGGAGACATATTACCGAGTTGTTCATCAATGATTTTGAAGAAGACACCACGGCGTTCATCATCAATTGCAGATGGATCAGCACCTACTTCTTTGAATAATTCAAATCCATCTGATGCCATGAATGTTTCAATTGCATCTTCGGGTAATTCATCTCCAAGAAGATCATTGACGATTGTAAAGAATTGCGAGAAGAGAGCATCTGCTTCATCGACTTCATAGTCATCTTCCTCTTCAACAATTTCTTCTTGTACTGCTACAGAAGCCTTCTTCGGCTTAGGTGCTGAAGTAATGCCTTTGAGTTCTTTTCTTTCTTGCATTAATGCTTCTAATTGAGGGACAAGAATTTTCAGAGCCTCTTTGTCACTGGTAGATTTTGCTTCCTGATACATTGGCTTTAACGAACGTAGTTCCGCTTCAACTTCCGAAAGTCGGTCTGGTTCTTCTGCATCAAGCAATTGAACCACAGGTTCAGAACGAATTTCATTCATTGCTTCTTCTCGCTCTTTCTTTCTTAAAACGATAATATCTCTGTCTAAAGAATGTCCAAATCGATCAGAATATCTGTCGAGAAGCGATCCTGTTTCGCCTGAGCCAAGTCTGTCTATAGCTCCGTAAATTTGTGGTAGAGGTTTAGCAGAACGCTTCGCCCAAAGTTCTCCGTATTCGTTGGAGGGTTTTTCAGCCGCAGTAGAAGGCGTATCTAGAGATGGAGGCGTTGGTAGAGGAATGCTTGGCGTTGGT
>CAXDRT010000029.1:0-17970 GCA_963991835.1 uncultured euryarchaeote | reverse complement strand
TGTATAAGAGACAGATTTCCAGTCGCGCGCACTACCAGGCTATGCGATCTCGGCTCGCAAGTCAATCCAAACGACATCACCGTTTAACGCTCTCGCTTCGTAAAACTAGGAGCGCAACAAACTCAAAGGGGAACGTGTTGGGTCGTACATGGGCGGTGAGGTAAACGAGGCATTGGACCCCAATCACAACGCCTTACCGTTCAGACTATCTGATATCGAGATTCAACCAAAATTCTTTGATTTCCACCCAATGATATTCACTGTTCGAAAAGAAATCATGTTCCAGTGGAAGTTGATTCGGCATGAATGGAATAAACAACATGTCATCACAATAATTGCAGGTGTACTTGCGATTGTTCTTGGAACGTTCAATAATGAAATACTCAATGGTGGTGACGCCCAACAGTCTGGCTTAGAGGGGTTGCAACAATCTGGAGCAACAGCGTATTTCCAGATGATTTTATCCATTGTTTGTTGGGGCTGGTTCCTCTACCAATTGCTTCGCTTGTTCCCTATTATGAGAACTCATAGCGTCACATTGATGTTGATTTGGGGTGGATTCGGTTTATCACAAATTTTGTTCCACGTTGAAAATAAATTATTTCCGTTTGAATTTGAGTTATCCGAGATGATGGGAGGATTACTTGTAACATTAGTATGCATATTTTTCCTCTATTTCTTCATCAAAGCGGTCACTGAAACCAGGGATCTCCACGTAGAAACAAACCATTTGCATGAAGACGTCCGTATGATGGAAAAGGACATGGCAGAACACTCACTGAAAGCATGGACGGCTATTTGTCTTGCATGGTGTGGATTAGCAATAGTAAGTTCTTGGAGTGGGGCACACTTTGTGGCGGAAAGGATGTCCGAACAGACCATCCTCATTGCAGTATACTTTATCCTCTCAGTTGCCTGTGTACCGCTCATAATGTGGACCATTTGGTTCCCACAAAGAATGTTAGGCACAGAAACTCTTGTTCGAACGAAAGCCGCTGCCTCTGCAGAAGAAGACCTTCGAACGAAAGCCATCATGCCAGAAGTGGCTCCAGATGAAGAAGCTTGGTGATGAACATGAAACAATTTCGTAAAGACTTTCCAGCACTGATGCTCGACGATCCAGTAGCATACTTGGACAATGCTTGTGTCACACTAAAACCTCAATCGGTTATTGATGCAATACAAGATTACTACATCAATTCCCCTGGTTGTGGTGGTCGATCGGTTCACAGATACGGAACCCATGTATCAAAAACAATTTCACAATCAAGAAAGAAGCTCTCTGACTTTTTCTCATCACCATCAGTAAATGAAATCGTTTTTACACGAAATGCAACTCACAGCCTTAACCAAATTGCAAAAGGTCTCGATTGGGATAAAGGAGATGTCGTCCTGACAACAGACAGAGAACATAATTCTAATCTTGTCCCATGGCTACAACTTGAACAAGAACAAGGTATTGATCACAGAGTTGTACGTTCAAACAATGATAACACGTTTAATTTGGAATCATTCGAAGAAGCGTGTGCTAACGCTGGATCTAAACTTAAAATGGTATCAATGAGTCATGTTGGGAACCTTGATGGCGTTGAAATTCCTGTAAAAGACATCACCAAAATCGCGAAGGATTACGGGGCGCTTGTATCCATAGATGGAGCTCAATCAGCACCGCATATGAGCGTCGATGTTCAAGACTTAGGAATCGATTTTTACTCATTTTCGATACATAAGATGCTCGGACCATCTGGGATGGGTGGCCTGTGGGGTAAAACCGAACTACTTGAAAAAATGAGAACGATTCAATCGGGCGGACAGACTGTTAAGACTTCTACATATGAGTCCTTAGAATGGGCCAAACCTCCTTCTAAATTTGAAGGGGGATTAGGTCACTTTGCGGGCATGATGGCAACTGGAGCTGCTATTGAATACCTGACTGAATTGGACATGAATGAAGTCCATGCACATGAACAATCACTAAACAGAATCATGTCAGAAGGTGTCAAAGATTTACCTGGAGTCTCCATAATTGGCCCTGAAGATGCTTCCAAGCGGAGCGGTATCTGTTCATTGTTATTAGATGATAAATTACCTTCGCACGATATAGCACTCCTACTCGATGAAGTCTCTGGAGTCATGGTTCGTTCAGGACAGCATTGTGTCCATTCATGGTTCAATGATAAAGGATACAATGGCTCATTAAGGGCCTCAGCATATTTCTACAACACGGAAGAAGATGTCCGCAGATTTGTTGACACATTCTCCGAAGCAATACATGCGTTCAGTTGAGGAAGAACTATGGATGATTTAATTCCAGAAATCCAATCAGAGGCTGCCCTCAATCCTCGATTAGAAAAAGATCTGGTTATTGTCCGTAAAATCGTTAGCGTAGCAACTGGAATTATGCTCATCCTCATTGCAGGATTTCTTTACAGCGTATTGGTTGCAGATGGGTTAAGTTTTATCAAACCAAAAGATACACTCATTGAATCAGAAGATGCTTATCAAAGCCTCATTGGAATGCCTTCTGGTCTTACTGGAAAAGGCGTCAAAGTTTGTGTTGTTGACACTGGTATTGAATTGGACCACCCTGATATTGATGGATATGAATTGAAAGGCTGGACAGACATTGTTCAAGGGAAGACAAATCCATATGATGACAATGGCCATGGTACGAATATGGCAGGGATACTCATCGCTGATGGTTGGCTTGATGGAATTGCCAAAGATGTCGATCTTTATGTCGCAAAAGTAATGCAAGAGAATGGTTCTGGGTATGAAGAAGATGTTGCTGCAGGGATTGATTGGTGTATAAATTCAAACACGAATATCATCTCATTATCCCTCGGTGGTGCCCCTGATATACTCCCATTCATTGATTCAGGAGGGAGGACAATTGAGGATGCAGTTGCCGATGCAACTACTCGAGGAATCTTTGTTATCGCCGCAGCAGGTAACGACGGCGGGGAAGAAGATGATGGAGATGTTGCATCCCCTGGTGGTGAACGACGCGTTATATGCGTTGGTGGAGTAACGGAGTCTGGAGGTCATTGGGCAAAATCCTCAGAAGGAAATAATGGAGGCAGCCTATTTCCATTCCAGTTACCGCGTAATGATCCAGATAAAAAACCAGAAGTCGTAGCACCTGCAAAGGAAGTTCCAGTCCTCAACAACAAAGGGACATGGTCGTCATCAAGTGGAACAAGTGCAGCAACAGTATTCGTCACAGGGGCTATTGCACTTTTACTCGAACAAAATCCTGAACTCGCAAGTAACGGGACATCTAGTGACGTTTCTACTATCGACCAAGTTAAAGATTGGTTAATGCAGACAGTAACTCCTCAAGATGGACAGTCTGGCCATGACAATAATTATGGATATGGGCTACTTGACATACAAGCACTTCTCGATAAGGCAAATGAGCCTTAATTACCGCTTGAAGAAGGCAACGAGAGTTCCTTCAAACAATGGAACAAATGCCATATGATGTGTTGAGTTTGTTGATTCAATCAATTTTATCCAATCATTGAATCCATCAACTTGAGCTTGTTCATTTTCATCAAGTTCATCGTAATCACCTGTTGGTGTAGGCGGTTCGACTGTAAATAGAACACCATTTTGTGTGAGAAGAGGCAGAGATTCAGCAACCGTTGAAGCGATGTTTGCTGGCTGATCATCCACAATGATAGCATCGTAGGATAAGTCGAGTCGCTTTTCTCCTGTGCCAACCCCTGATTTCATTGTCATTGACCAAGCTTTCGCTTCGGCTAGAAGTGTCGAAAACTCTCCCACCAAAATATTTGACCAGGTTGCTGCTTCGTAACGAGATTGTAATCGAAACAAAATCACTCCAAATTTCGCACCTTGTTCAACCATATCATATTTTTTAGGTTTTTGAGTGGTAAACAAATCATACAACCATGCGGAACGATGCCCAATACTTGCACCAATTTCTAAAACAGATGTAGGCGATAATCGACCAATGGCATCCCTCAAGCGTCTTAAAACAGATATCGACCATGTATGGAGCCCCATGTGCTCTAATTGGGTTGCAATGTTTGCAGCGATTTCAGGTTCATTCCTCGATCTTTGATCGTCTGCAACGAGAAGAGCAGGAAGTACGTCATCTCTCTCCAGTTCGCTCATTGGCTAACCCTGTCCACATTTGGATTTGAAGTCTGTGTTCTGGTCAGATGCGGTGCCTTCAAAGGTGTTATCCATCGAGGGTTGCATGAGACCGATGGAAGACTATGATGAGGAGGAGGACTTTTTCGAAGAGGAAGAAGTGCTTGAGAACGCAGTACTTTGTCCGACATGCGACGATGTTACTGGTCATGAGATTCTCCGTGAAAGAGAAATGGGAAGAGGAAAAGATTTCCTCCTCCAATGCAATGAATGTTCATCAGTTCACGAATTGCAATTTCGACCACCTCCGCTCAAAAGAGTGCCTTTCATGTTAACAGATGGTCCAAACTCATACATGGCTACAATCGATTTAGATTCAGATGAATGGCTTGATCTTGGCGATGTCTTTGAGCATGATGATATGGCTTGGAGAATCACACGTCTCGAATCTGAAGATGGTACATCGGATGGAATGGCTGCAACAAAGATCATTCGAGCAGTTGCGCTAAGACAGGACATGTTACGAGTTAAAATCACAAAGACACGAGGCGAATTTTCGACACCAGACGTTCTCATCGTAGAACAAGGAACTACTTTCAAAGCAAGCACGCTTATGGACATAGGACATCAAACATGGAGAATACGTGCGATTCACACAGGTGAAGGAAGAACACTTCGTGGGACTGTAGATGCTTCAAAGATTAAGAGAATGTATCTTCACGAGCCTCCTAGACCAGAACGCTTTGCTCCAAAAACACCTCGCGAGCGTCGTCAGGCTTGGAAAGAAGGAAAACTGGGATTCAATCCAAATCCGATTCTACCGAAAGAATACATCAAAAAACGAGTTAAACCAACAAATCGTAGAGACAAAAAGCGACGAAGAAAGTAATCAAGGTCTATTCGACCAAGGCATCAGAAATGCTTTCGCAATTTGAAGACCAATTGTTGGGTTTTCTTGTAATCGGCGAATACTATATTCATACCACTTTTCGCCATAAGGGATGTACACTCTTGTCCTGTGGCCTTGCTTAGCTAATTTTCTACGAAGTGGACCGCATACACCAAGAAGCATTTGAAATTCGTAACCTGGGCCTTTTCCTTTCCTATTCTCACCTGCATTTGGGCGGGAATCTAACTGATTAGGACCCATGTTGAGTTCTTTGAGCATTTGTAGTGAATAATCTACGACTGGTTGATCATGTGAAGCAATCCCAACATATGCTCCCTTGACGAGAGCATCTTTGATTGCATCATTTGTTCCTTTTCTTATATCACTTCGAGAGGTGTATGCTATTTCTTCAGGTTCGAGATAAATTCCTTTACAGATTCTATAATCTGCCATAGGACCTAATGCTGTTTCTACATCATTGATATCATCTAACGTCCGATGAAGACGACCTTGGAGTACTGTTCCAACATTTTCAAGGCCCATTTGATGAAGTTTGAGAACAACCTGTATGGTTTCTGTAGTTACTCGATGATCTTCCATATCAAGCCTGACAAACATATCATGTTCTGCCGCTTGTCGAACAAGTGATTCTATATTTTCGAATCCTTTTGTCTCATCGATAAGCAAACCGAAGGCAGTTGGTTTAATCGAGAGATTCGCATCCATTTTGTGTTCCACAATAGCGTTCATCACACGGACATATTCTTCAAGGAAATAATTTGCTTCCTCCATGGTTGAGATTTCTTCTCCAAGAACGTCGATTGTGAAACAGGCATTTTCTCCCTCTAAACGTTTCATAACCCGCACTGCATCTTCAAGGGTTGATCCAGCAACATATCTGCGAGATACCCAGCGGACAAACCATTTGGGCATGCGAAGCGTCATAGCCACAATTATTTTTGATAGCATGATGGATTCCCCTTAAGTTATTGGTTTTGCTGACGACCTTTGACCATTTCCAAGAAAGGCTTTGAACGAAGGACTGGGACTGAGATTGATTCAAGATGCTGGTAAATAAGTTGACGTTGCCATCCTTTGAAGGATTTCTTTTCAACGGTTGCTACGATGGTGCCTTCTGGAAAGGCTTCTCGTGTAGACTGGACAATCGCATCGATTGATTGATTCCATAGAGTCCCAGGTTGTTCTAAACTTCCAAAGGGAATAGAATGATTCGCAAGCATATGCCCAAGCCATACATGTTCTTCCAAGGCCAATTTGTTTCCTTTAGGAGCATAATGGCCACCTCCTAGCGTTATGAGAACTGGATGATTTTGATGTTCCTTTGGATCCCAGCGACCAACTTCAGGTTCGCTAGCAAGACCGAGGCCATTCCAAATGACATCAGAAAGAAGGTCAGCAGCCCCTTCATGAGGCCAATAATCAAGAGTAGACCCCACTTCAATAAAGAGGCAAGGCACATTCAGTATTGGCCCGTGATGTGTAACTTCAAGAGATAATGAAAAATCAGGAATCGATTTATCCACCCACATCTTGCTTAACATCCTCCACCATGGCCCTATTCGTGGAGATGGCGGGGGAGCGAATCCAGATTTACCTCCAAATTCAGGTGATTCATTATGCTCCAAATGAGGCACTCCAATTGGGTGCAATGTTAAGCAAGGCTTACCACTTTTAGCCGCATGACGTGAAGGGAATATCACCTCCAAAACTGTTTCATTCATAGCCGATTCCCATCGTTTGTCTAAATGATCTTCCCAAAGGATACGTTCAGGTAAAAACCACATTCGCACATGTTCGTACTGATATGCATCAAGGCCTTCAACATCATCCAAAGAATCCCAAGCACCCTTTTTGAGAAGGTACTTTGCTTGGTTAACAGAAGCAATGTCATCACCATTCACTGCGATGAGAATGATGCCGTCCATGAACTACGGAGTATGGGGCGGTTTTTCAAAGCGAGTATTGACAAACAACCCTTCTGTAGGAACTACATGGGCGAAGCGGGAAAAACAAAGCAACTACCATTCAAAGTCCTGAAAATACTGCCGACACCAACAATTGAAGATGTCTACGCAATTGCAGTCGGAGTGGATGGTCAACTCTGTCGCTTGGATGATCAATGGAATCCAATAGAAGCTTTTGCATCACCGTTCCCAGCTCCGATTGAACACGTAATCATGATCGATGATGTACTTATAGCAACATGGATTGACAGGGAATTACTCGTTGCTAGGATGGGGGCAATACGTTGTACGGAACCATTCCAGCAGGGTGTAGAACGAGGTGATGTTCGAAAAGCAAGTACCATACAAATGGCGATTCAACCTGCAGGAGCATTATGGGCACATGTCTTGGACGCAGAACCTCTTGGATTAGCAAGACATGATGATGGATTTATTTTCATTCTGTGGAATCGAGGCGTTTACTCATTCGACACCTATGGTGTTGAACAATGGAGGGCCCCTCCTCCTGAATGGCCTGAATTGAACAAAATTCCAATGAGTCAAGAATCAGTTGATATCTGCGTCACCAACTCGAGTATTGAAATCTGGTCCAGAGCCGGTGGTTGCTGTCGATTGTCCAAAAAAGATGGAACTCTAATTGGAACTGGTTCATTTGTTCTTGATGGCTCACTTGACAAAGTTGAATCCGTCGGATCAAACAGGCTACTGGTTTTGAAAAACGGTCATATTTACTGGTATAAAGAAGGTAAAATTGTTTGTGAGGCTTCTACTAGCGGTCCGATTCAAAGCGTCATGTACAATGAGGAATCCAATACGTGGTATCTTGCTGGATGGAGGGAAGAATTAGAATTAATGGAAAGCGATTTCAGACGACATGACAATCGAGAAGTCGTTGTTCAGCATATTCGAAGTCCAGATGGACTTTGGGTTGTGACAAATGATGGTATGATGAATCATTCAATTTTAACTGAATAACCGCATCTTCCACAGGTCTTTCGATCGGAATGAATTCCTAAGAAGACACCTGGACCACAGGTTGGACACACCTCTGCTTTTCGCACGAGAGTTCCATCCTCTGCGATAGCGTATTTTGACCACTTTGCGTTTGCGTTTGGTTCTCCCATCACTCATCACCTTCCGTTGTTTCTTCAGCTGGTGCGCCGCTTCGGAATCCTTTGTGACGCTCATGAATATAATCAGGTTCAACCTTCATAGCACCATCTGTTTCGTAGATGAATGCATGACCAGTTGTTAATGCTTGTCCATATCGAGTTTTGCAGTTCTTGACAACAATGAGGTCTGGGTTGGATCCTGGTTCAAGTGTTTTCACAAGGTCCATAACTGCTTTTTTAGATGGAGTTTCGTTTCCCTTGTGGCTCCATCGGAATTCGATTTCAACACGATTGAGTAATTTGTTTTCTGTACGACTTACAATTTCCATTGTTATTCTCTCCTTATCTGATATTCACCTTCAAAGCATATCGTCCAGGTTGGTCGATGTTTAGACGCTTTGCAATTTCTGAACGTGAAGGGTGAATGACAATGACATATCCTTGCCAATCAGTCGTGGTTTGGGCAGATGGAGCCCTAGGACATTGATCGACGTCATCTTGTAAAATCAATCCACATTCTGAACATGCGTACGGTTTTTTTGGCATTTCAGTCACCTGTTTCGTGGAGCCATTCGAGGGAGCCCAGTCCTGGTTGCTTACATGTCAATCCAATCTTGGAACGACGAGGATCACTTGTATCAGGTGATAGTGATACAATTCGTGCTCGGACAGCTGTACCAATTCCTAAGCGCTTGTCATCATCTCGGCCTGAGATTATTCCGGCTCCAACGTTAACTTCAACCTGTGATTCAAGGATTTGAGACTTGTGTAGAAGGGCCTCCATTGGGCCAATTCGGACGAAAGCCCCGAATTCGTTGACTTCAGAGATCGCTCCTTCAACGACTTCGTAATCATCCATGCAGAAGAGAAGAGCGTCGAAGCGAACCCGTTGGTAAATTGCACCATCGCCGTGGATAATTCGACCACGGCCGAGTGGCGTGTGGTTGCTTGTAACAAGAATGAAGCGGTTTTGTTCATCGAAGCGACCTTCGAATGCAGTCATAGCCAATCGATCAATATGTTGATCAAGAGATTGTCCTTTCTTCATGTACTCTGCCGGAATACGAATTGTATCCTCTTTGGTTACGATTTTGTACATCTTTTTTCCTCTCCCCGGCCTTCTCACAGCGTTGCAATGAAGCGGAAGGGGGTGAGCCTCTTCCGTCCTTCACCGGCGCCGCCTCGGGAGAGAAGGTGACCGAAGTCATTTTGCCCAGTAACGACCCCTATATGAAGCACACCCCTAATTCATGCTACTGCGGATATAGTAAAACACTCCCGAATAGAGAATAATTACTTGAAATCAGGCTTCTTTTTGCACCTATCGCCCAAAGCAATAACAACCCCTTGATGTACAATACCTACAATGAGTAGCGTAAGCCATTCCAGAACGGAACAATTCTGGCCAGCACTTGCCATGGTTTTGCTCATGCTGCTAACCTCACTCAGCCAGATGAACATCCACTCATTACAACCTGCAGAAATAATAGACAGAACCTCTGAGAATCCATGGAATCCCGATGAACAGCCATGGGGTCAATATGGGGGCGTACCTACACGAAATGGCTCAATGCCTAATCATTCTGCAGATGGTGGTCCAGGAACAGGCTCTGTTGAAGAAGTCACCTCACTTGCAAGCATCAATGACCCTGTCATCAACTGGGTTGGCTTAGATGATGGAATTGGTTCAGATGCATATGGATCGATCATAGGTAATTTTTCAGCCAATTTGGATACAACACCCGGTGCGAGAGAACGATGTACGCCACTCGGCCTTTTTGCGGTTGTTCTTCACGACAGTACAACAACCTCTACAACAAAACTATCACTCATTGCAGGAGATGATGCGAGTATTGCCTGGCAAGTGGACTTAGGTTCAACAAAATCCGCCCGCTCAACGCCTGTATTAGCGGATGTTGACCTTGATGGAAAAACGGAAATTGTTGTCGTCTATGATACTGATACTTCCTTCAATGTCGATGTATGGTCCCCTGAATTAACCTGTGATGAATCAGGTTGGCAAACAGGCGGTCATTCAAATGAAGTCTTGTGGTCGTGGTCGGATGCAGACGTACGAATTGGCATCACAAGTCCTCACGCACCTACGAGAGAGAGCAATCACTTATCTGTCACACAACCGCTACTTGCAGATTTAGAACTTGATGGCCAGCCTGAACTTGTCGTCTCAGTGGTTGACATCAATTCGGATGACCCCCAGATCATGACAATCTCCCTAGGTTCATCCATGCCAGCTGGCCCAGAATGGGCAGTAACGCTGGATAGAGGTACTCATCCAAGCGACCCTGCATGGGCGCAATTGGATGCTACAAATACGGCAGTTATTGCCACAACAATTGATGAAAATTCAGGTAACATGTGGATCTGGCGTCTTGATGGCGCAACTGGCTCGAACTCATGGGGTAGAGTTTCAATCACAGGAACTGATTTTGACGATAATTCACCACGTTTGAGACTCCCTAGTCCAGTCGTAACACAACTTGATAGTGATTCTGCTCCAGAAATGATACTCACAGTCCCTACTGACTCAAACGGAAGAACAACTGGTTACGGTGCTCGATTTGTAGGAATGGAACTTACATCTACACAAGAGATATTTTCATTTCGAGCACAAAATGGGTTTGCCGATGCACCCCCCTTACCCATTGACACCGATTCAGATGGAATTGATGACCGCCTCTGCTGGGTCACTTGGTACTCCGCTTCATCAATATCCTTTGATCGGGAGGGAATGGTGGGTTGTCATGATTTGAGCAATGATCCTCCGACTAAAGAGTGGTCCAAGGTGATGAATAGAGGTGGTTCAGGTAATTCAAATGACGAAATCGCAGTTTCTCCACCTTCCCTGATGGATATTGACGGAGAAGATGGGGAGGAAATTATTGTAGCCTTTGGAAAAAGAGTGTTTGCATTTGAAGGAGATACGGGATATACTGATGAAGTCTCTGAAGGCTGGGATGAGCCTCTAGCCACCCCACATCGCGTGTGGTCTGCACCAGCATTTGCTGATATGGATGGTGATGGATCTTTGGATATGCTCCTCGGAGATACTCTTATTTCACAACGAGTCTTAGATTTAGCTCCTCTTCCAGATTCGAATGGCATCTCATTCAATCCAGCATCTCCTGACCCTGGGCAAACATTGACCGTAACAGGTCAATTTGCCAATATTGGAACATGGGAAAATGAAGACAGTATTGATTGTGTTTTACGCATGGATGGAAATGAGATTAAACGAGTACGTATCGACGAACTACAACCTTTGTCACCGAGCGGTGATGGAGGACCTTCGACATTTAGCGTCGATGTTACTGCAACACTTGGCAGCCACTTGTTCGAGTTAGTTTTGGATATTAACGACAATTTAACCGAAGCAAGAGAAGATAACAACCTCGAAGAAATCATTCTTAATGTCGTAGAACCTTATGCTGTTCTTATTCAGTCGCCTGAATCCGTAACACGTGTTAATCCAGGCATGAGTCAAGATGTAGAGATATCACTTCTTGCAACAGGTTCACGCACTGCCTCTTGGACAGTCACATACGATACAAGCAATCTCCCGCAAGGTTGGAACGTAGCACCTCAGCAGGGCACAACTCTCTCAAGCATTGAAATCGCTCCTGCGGCATCAGTACCACTTACCTTTGTAGCAACACTACCTCAAGATGCATTAGGGGACGAAGATGGATATATTGACATCACTGCGACGCTTGATAATGATCCTACAATCAACACGACGATCTCAGTTCCAATTGAGGCATTACGTACACGAGGTCTTTCCTTGGTCGGGCCAGAAGGGCTGAGCAGTTCTAATGGCTATGGAATCCCTGGGAATACTGCTGAAGCTTATGTGATGATTGAAAATCTTGGCAATGCTCCAGAAACGACGACATCGATTGATTGGACAAACCCCTCCTGGGGTGGCACTCCAGTCCTCAATAACGGTGCAAATAATGTCTACTCAATCACACTACAACCAGGTGAAAAGAGAGAATTAGCAATCAATCTTGATGTTCCTTTATCGACAAGTCTTGGAACATCAACTCTCACAACCCTGACAACATGTATTGGAAGTGGAGATGATACGTTATGTCGTTCCCTTGAAGTTAATTTGACCGCAGTCGGTTCACATTCCTCTCCTGTGCACATTCGTACGGTTCCATCAAGCGTTCAAACATTTGAGATTAATGCGCTTATTCCAACCAGTGGTTCGTTATCATGGGACCTAAATACAGCAGGAGTTTATCTTCAACACTGGCAGTGGAACGCCACTTCAAATGCAATCATCAATAATGGTGTTTTAGAGATAACAGGTACATCAGGAACTGTTGTCAAGGCCCATATGGAGGTGTATATTCCAACAGATGCTCCTCCTCAGCGCCTAGTATTCAACACAGGAGAGAATACGGCTCTAAACAATCATGACTTTATGATCAGTGTCCATGTACTCCAAATCCATCGTTCCGCAATCAGTATCATTGATCCACTTCCATCACTGGAACCTGCAGGATTTAATGTCAGCATACCACATCAATTGCTTATTCAACTCGAAAATCCTGGGAATGGAGAAGACACTTACTTGCTCAGTGGACGATTGATTCCCTCAAATGGTATTTCTTCTGATGATGTACAGTTTACTTTCTTCAATCCACAACGGACATTGGCGCCGTTGGCTACAACCATAATGCCTGTTGAGATAACTCTTGATCAATCCATTCCTGCCACACAGCCTTTTGAAATCGAATTCTCTTGGGCCTCAATCATCAATGAGAGCGTTTCGGCTTCAACGACTCTGCTCATTCAAGCAGAGCAACGACATTCATGGGAAATCATACCCCTTGATGGACAGAATATGCAAGTCTTACCAAACGAAGAATTTGAATTTAGCATCCAGGTCAAAAACACGGGAAACTTTGTTGATACAGTTCAACTGATCCCAGAAATCAGTATTGCCACAACACTGAATGACACATCAGGATGGGAGATTCATGATTCTGTTGATTCATTGGAAGTCGAAGTTAATGCCTCTCAAGTCCTCAATGTTGCACAAATGATTCCATTTGCATGGGAGAATACCATTGCTACAATTACATACAGAATTATCTCATCGGGATATGAATTGGGTCAATTCAATGTCACCCTCGAAGTGCAGAAAACTGCAAAATGGCATGTCAATCTTGCAAATAGTGAGTTGGAGATTTTACCTGGCGGGGATACGATTCAAGTGGAAGTAGTACAACTAGGCAACTCGCCAAGCATCCCTTACTTTACAAAATCAGGCCAAGGATGGAATACTTCACTTCCGAATGGCAGCCTTATGGAACCAGGACAATCAGAACTCATCGATATTTATGTGGAATCTCCAGACAATGCAATAGCAGGTGAAGTAAATATTGTCAAGATACGAGTCTCTGATGGTGTTGGGCTAGGGTTAGAAGAATTTGAGATACCAGTAAGAGTATCTCCTTCGCCAAACTTTGAACTGAACACAAATCAAACATGGTTTGTGAGTAGTGATGGAGGATATCCATTAGCCTGGATGGAAAATTCAGGTAATACGATGAGCTATGTATCAATTAATCTGGAAAATCTACCTACTGGATGGACTGTTTCAGGCGAACAATCTACATCGCTATCACCTCATGAAATACGAGGAATTCCATTAGAAATCATTCCACCTTCTGATTGGAATCAGGAATCATTCGAGATCAATATCAGAGTTAATCATCCTGATTTAGGATTGTATATTGGATCGATTACTGTTCAGTACTCAAACATTTCATTCTCTTCAAGTCCGGTATTGTCTGGTTCTTCTGGCTCCACTCAGGCCTTTACGTTGCATTCGAATTCAACAATCAATACGACAGTCTCTGGTGCAATAATGAACCAAGACGAATATCGTGTTGTCCTAGAGGAAGGTATTCGTTTTGCAAGTGTCTCATCAACAAATGATATCATACAATATGTCAACATTGGGTCTCAATTAGCACAAGTGTCAGCCTCCTGTCAATTCATATCCAATGTATTCGAAGAATTAGGTCGAACACCGTTAACGAGTGTTGCTGTTTCATGTAGTGTAACTGGAGACTTGAATGAACAGACACGGTTGACATTTATTGCATCAACAAGTACTGGGCAGACAATTCCATTGGACACGAATTCCTTTACAATCCAAAAAAATGAATCGAGAATTGTCAATCTAACAGTATCTCAATGGGATCCAACCCCAGGGCAAATCATGATTCGAGTTGTTGCATATGATGGGAATGGACTGGAGGTTGCTTCAATTGAAACGGCTCAAGTTTCACGTGAATCAAATTGGAATGTTGGAATTGCAAGTTTCAGTGCTACTGGAGATCTCGATATTGCCATAACTCGTTCAAATTATGAACTCCTTGGAGAAATAAATTGTATCCTTACAGTAACCAGTTCATCAAGTTCATATCGCATAGAACGAATTGTAGATGTTGAAGGATCGCAATTTGCTCCTATTGTCAAAATCAAAAACCCAGATATATCTGACAAAGAAAGTCTTTCAGCAACCATTGGGTGCGACTCTCCATTCGATATAGATGATATTCCTTCCGATGATACTGCGACAGCAATTTATGCTGAAGCAGGTGAAAGTTTGGTTACTTCAAATAATATCCTTTGGGGTTCAACAATAACAATTCTGATTGTTGGAGCATATATGTTGGTTATGCAAAGAAAGGACACGCAACGCTTACAAGGTCAATTAAGAGAAAAGCCAAAATCAACAACATCGGTGAATAGAGAAGAAACCACACAAATGGATTCTGAAGTTGAAGATGATATTTCCTTCGAAGAAATCCAAGAAGAGGACATTGAAGAAGAACCTGTATCATTAATTGAGGAGATACCTGAGTTGGAAACGGACCTAAGTCCATCGAGAAGGTTGGATTCCATACGGCAAGAACTAGATCCTGTTGAAGAAACAGTAGACACTACAAGTATTGAGGATCGAATGTCAAAGTTCTTTGATTAAGAAGGATATTACATACCTCAATAGGTATGAAGTTGTGCGAAGGGCATGAACCAGTCCAATTCGAGTACAACTGCGTTTTACACGTTGGACGGTTGCGTTTCTGAAAATATGGATGAAATATTTCAAGCACTACTGGAAGTTCGAAGAGGCAGTAATCAATTATGGGAAAATTTGGTCGCAAGAGAAGGGATCTATTCTCGTTTACGAGAACAAGGTTTGGAAGACATCGACAATCGAAGTGAAATTCCTTGGGATGACGCTACGCTTCTATTCACATCAGTACGGATGCTTAATAGAGATTCGACACCAATAATGCTTGGAGAAAATAAGAATCGAGAACGATTCGGAAGATTCCCTCACCAAACAGGTTCATCCTTGCAATACATTTTAGACAATATAGTGTCAATACCGAATCAATCAGATGGTTTGTACTCTGATTTAGTTGAACATTTGGAATATCTAACAGAACGATGTTCAGAAAAGAATACAGGACACAATGAATTCAAGGAAGGAAAGGCAGGTTTAATCATCTTAGGATACATCACTTTAGAAGAAGTCAAATCTCTAAGATCAATGCTACTAGGAAGTGGCTGGATGGTATCCCGAGAAGAACCCCTCGACGGCGGTGTAAGGGATGCAGTTCGACATCTAAACGCTCTACTAATGGCTGCAGAAAGGAGGAGCGCTGGGCTCATCCACAGACAACATGAGTAATCAGAATTGATCTGATGTCAAACGCTCAAACATTGATGCGTAAAGGGATGCAGTTTCATCAATAACGCTTTGTGGTAAAGCAGGAATTGGTGGATCAACAGTACCTGCATCACGTGCAGCTTGCAATTCAGCCTGATGACCAGTATTGATGTAATGAGTTCGTACAAATTCTTTGGATAATTCAATGCATTCCCCTTTGGAGTATGCTTCAGCATCCCACCATCGATCTTCATCAAGTGTACCGAATGTATCTACAAGGACGACCTTTCTGCCTGGACCTAGTGCAAATTCTTTCTTTCCATCAACGTGTATGAGCCCATTCTTTGCAGCCTCTCTTTCAATAATGTCGTCAACCCTGAGTGCTGCCTGTACAATTGAGTCAAATTCTTGTTCGGTGATGTTTGATATCGCTAAAGCCTCTTCACGATCGATATTACGATCGAAAGCCTCGAACTTTGTTGTAACTTCAACAAATGGTTGAGAAAGTTTGACACCATATTCAGCATCTTCAGACACCCCAAGAGATTCTGCTGTCAATTCACCTCGTTGGAAGCGACGCCAAGCAGAACCAGAGAGATAATGACGAACGATAAATTCTAGAGGAACGAAGACCCATTCTGCATCACGAGGTACAGCGCCTGGTTCTTTGATGACTTCGACTTTACGAACGAGACAGCGGTCTGGACCATTCAATTCAACGAGATGCGTTCCACAAACACCTTCTTGTTCAACAAGCTTGAACCAATGAGCAGTTGTTCTGTTTAATGATTCACCTTTTCGAGGAATTAAAGAGGGTATGATTTGGTCAAAAACAGAAATTTGATTCGTGAATCGAAATTCAAGAATATCTGGGTCATCAGTTGACCAAACTTGCTTCACTTTACCTTGATAGAGCATTTCACCCATGAGTCACAACCCATTGGAGAGGCTCTTGAACATTCTCATGGCACAAACTCAGATTAGACCAAGAGCATCTTCGATACGATTGAGTTCTGGCCCTGTGGTTTCACTGCCTGCAAGTGCACCATTGTTTGAAGCGCAAATTCCTGCACCTACGTATGGTGAACCAAATGAAACTGTTCCGACCATTGGTGGAACCGCCAAAATCTCTTCGATGAGAAGGACCTCATCTGGAGCTACGTCTGGATGAAGAAGTACACCTTGATCATTTACAACACCAAGACTGCCGACAACATCTTGACCGCCAATAGTTGTGGCAATAATGTCAACACCAAGCACATCTGCAAGAATTTCTAAACCATCTTGTGGTATACTCGGGGATGCTACACAACCTTGTTCGTTAACAAGCAAAAGATTGCCAGCCGTATTGACACCACCTTCCATCACAACAACGTCACCAAAAGCGGTTAATTCATCGATATCTGATTCTGTTGCAATGTCAGCCACAGCCATACCGTTAGTATTGCCTGCTAAGAGAGCACCAATGAGATTTGAACCACCTATTGAAATTGGAGCAAGTTCGAGTTGAACAACTTCTTCCAACTTTTCGATTGTTGGCTCAGGTAATTCACGGGGATGAAATAAGACATTTCCAACAGAAGCGAGATGGATACCAATTTGGTCAGACCCTAGAATGTCAAGGGTATCAATTGGCATGTCGAACACTCCGTGTGGATTCTCAAAGGGGGCATAGGACCTAGGAGTAGGAAAATGAGGATCGGGGATACCAAGAGGAAAGGAGAGGGGCACAGTGACCGCCGTTCCCGTGGACTCTCGTACCACAGTATTGGGACAGACGCAGGAGGGCTTGACTTCCGGGTTCGGGATGAGACCGGGTAAACTCCACCGCTATGACCGTGCACCCATCTCCTTTCGAATTGGATATGGACGCGACTAATGTCGCATCGGTGAATTGGCATGAATTATTAGACGAAGGGCACTCGAGGTGCGGATACATAATGAAAAAGATGCTCGAACAATTAGTACTGCTGGACTGAATACGTCGCCGAAGCTTCGTAGCTTACATCCGCAGTCTATCAAACTCGTCTTTTACGAGCGTTCTGAGGTGTCTCGTCTTTGGGGTGGCTTCGAGCTTAGATGCTTTCAGCTCTTATCCATCAGGGCGTGGCTACCCAGCATTGCCTTGTCAGACAACTGGTAAAC
>CAXDRT010000028.1:0-18082 GCA_963991835.1 uncultured euryarchaeote | reverse complement strand
CTTCCTCCCCATGTAGTTCGTACTATACCGAATCGTTTCAATTGTTGGGTGAGTTGTTATGCCCAAGAATTCGTTTCTGTAACATCATAATACTTTCATTATCACCATCGTGAAGGAACCACATCGAGCAGTTTGCGGATTTGATAACTGATTGGAACGATGCGGGTAGTTTTGAGTCATCACATCCAATCATGATTGCATCGGTTATTCCGTAACTTACCACTGTATCAACAATAAGATCTCTTTCATTAATATTATCGGTAAGTGAATTGCAACGCAACAATGCAGTGTTTTCTGGCGAATCCTGCATCTTAGAATCTTCATGTTTATCTGAAATTTCGACGTATAGAAGTAGGCGTCTTCGACCTTCATGATCAAACATTGGTTTCGGTGAATTAATTGAATGTGTCTTTCTTACATTGTTCTTTATGACAAATTCTAGAATAATAATCATGGTTGTAATCAGGGCTATATTGGTCCCATTCCATCTTCCTGGGAGCGATAAGAGCAGGACAAGACCTCCAATACCATGTATTCGAACGCGCCACCAATCTTGTGTTGCATCTGTAATTAACCCAGTTGAACCAGCACTTATTGTTGCAAAAACAAGAATGAAACCTATAAGCGAAGTCCAAAATATGGATAGTGCAAATATGAACATCTGAACAGCATCATATTGGCTTGTCAATCCAATTTCTGTATGCAAAGAATCTCCGAATGAATAGAGCATTGGTATTGCATAGAAGAATAGGATGCAAAGCAATGAATAGATCGAAAGAAGAGAACATACTGTCCATTTGCGGAACATAATTTTTTCATTCTTTGTTAACCCTGGTTGTGCAAATTTGTAGAATGAACGTATAATCATTGGAAGTATGCACATGACTGCAAGAAATATTGCAGTAAGCCATCTAACTACGCTCCATGATGCAGGTTCATACAAAGTAAGGCAATCATTTGTTTCACAAGGGTTCATGCGATTTAGGAGCCATTGGAGGAGTTCATCAACTTGAGTCATAAATAAACCAGTTAATGTGATGATGAGGACAAACGCTAGTGTCGCTTGTTGAGTTAACAAATTAAGATGTTCTTGAACCGTTAACTTCTGGTCATTTTCCAGTTGCAAACCACGCTGGGTTTTCAATGAATTCGCCTCACACTAGATCTTCTGGATTCGGTTCGGCCCTAGCTTGAACAATTGTTCGATAAACACCAAACATTGCCCATAGCGTACATACTCCGAGAACGAAACTGTAGCCCCATGGTTGTGAATTATCAACTGTCCATCCAAAGGCTAGGAGTGAGCCTAGACCGAGGATGCCTCTTGTGATTCCTTGTGGAACAGCAAGTCGCATATCGAGGTGTTTAGGACCTCCTCCAAATCTACGTTCATAGAATTCTCCTTGAACAACTGCACCGACGAGGATTATTGCAAGGGTTGACCAGTAGAAGATGTTCCCGTTGGTGAAAAAGTCATCTGCAATTCCTTCTTGTCGTTCTGCTTCGACAACAGCAGGGTCAATGTCAGCGACAAAGAGTGATTCAAAGTCTCCTACGCTAATCGTACGTAGTGCTAAACCTTCTTCATCGTCATTTGTTGTTGAATCTGGAGGCGATATGAAGAATGAAAGTATGTTCCATTTATCACCTTCATTTGCACCGTTTTGACCATCGACAGCATTACCGACGAGTGTAAACGACACTTCTCCAACGTCTTCACTAGGTGCAGTCCATGCAACAATCCATCCATTACCGACTTCTGAATGAGAAACAGCGGTAGGCTCTGCAGGAACTTGTTGTTGTCCTTCTCCTGCAGTTAGTGTACCAACGCCGTAACTCCACAACATGAAGCCACCTTCTCCATAAGATGCGTGTTGGAGGTCGATTGTAAAGTCGTAAGAGACGCCGAGATCATAGGACCGAGGAATTCCTGAAATTGAGACGACAACTTCAGTTGAAGGTTGACCGTTAACAGGACCCCCAACTCCATGGCAAGTACAACCTCCTTCAACTGTCAAATCCCCCTGGCTATTTTCCCAAGGTGGTCCATTGGGGTTTGCAATAACTGGTGCAATAAGACATACAGCCAAAAGAAGTATTAGCAGAGTTCGTGAACGCATGAGCCTTCCTCCAATGTTATCGCCATCCCTAAGTGACCTTTCAACGTTCCTTATACACCAGTGAATTAGATTTCTTTTATGGCATTGTTCAAACCAGTCATCATGGCCTTTCCATCACCAAAGAGCATCATTGTTTTATCCATGTAAAAGAGGTCATTATCGACACCTGCATAGCCTACAGAGAGTGAACGCTTGATGATGACTACAGTACGTGCAGCATCAGCATCGATAATTGGCATTCCTGCAAGTGGACCTTCGCCGCTTCGAGCAGCAGGATTCGTTGTATCGTTCGCTCCGATAACAATTGCAACATCGCATTCTGGGAATTCTGAGTTTATTTCATCCATTTCAATAAGCTGTTCATATGGAACATTGGCTTCTGCAAGAAGGACATTCATATGTCCTGGCATACGTCCAGCCACAGGATGGATTGCATACTTGACCTCGGTATCGAACTTCTCTGAAATTAAATCTGCAAATTCCTTTACTTGATGTTGACATTGGGATACAGCCATACCGTAACCTGGTACGATGATGACCTTTTGTGCACCATCGATCATCATTGCAACTTCATCAGCATCTGAACCTACTTTTGTTCGAGTCAATGATTCCTTTTCACCAGTTCCTCCAAACGATTTGAACAAGACATCTGCAAGTGTACGATTCATTGCTTTGCACATAATGAATGTTAGAATTAAACCAGATGCTCCGACAAGGGAACCTGCGATGATAAGCGCTGAATTGCCGATAATAAATCCAGTAAATGCTGCTGCGATACCGGATAATGAGTTGAGTAACGATACAACAACTGGCATGTCTGCTCCACCAATTGGCAACACCAGTACAATACCTAACAAACAGGAGATTCCAATAATGCTCCATAGATACGTGGTGTTCGTTGGTTCATCTATGCTTAGGTAAATCAGTACTGCTACAGCAATCACAAGAAGAACCTTGACTGGATTCAGCCATGGAGGGCCCCACGTAGGCGTCTTAATCCACTTGCCAAAGACACTGACTCCGCCTTTGAGTTTGTACATTGCAAGCAATGATCCCGTGAGTGTCATCCAACCAACGAGCGCCGATAGGCCAGCAGCGACCATGATGACGGCAATCTCTAGATTTCCAGTGGGTATGTTCGATGAATCCTCCATATACCTCCAAACTTCAGACAAAGCAACAAGTGCAGATGCTGCACCACCAAATCCATTGAACAGTGCAACAAGTTCAGGCATACCTGTCATTTGAACACGTACAGCCATGATGTAGCCGATAAGTGAACCAAGTGCAACACCTGCTCCGATTAATACCCATTCAGCGTCGCCTGCTAATTCTATACTCAGGATTGTAGTGAGAACTGCAACAAGCATACCGAGTGCTCCAAGTTGGTTACCAAATGGAGCCGTTCTCGGATGACCTAGTTTCTTTAAACCAAAAATAAAGAGTGCGGCAGATAGTAAATATCCTAGAGAAACCCAATCTTCCATTTCAAGCACCTCTTCGCTTCTTACCAGCAATCATGTTTAACATTCGATTTGTGACAAGGAATCCGCCGACAACATTGATCATTGCGAGGACAACAGCTACAAACGCTAGTATGCCTGAAATAGCAGTATCGCCTGATTCATATGCGACATTTGCTCCTATTAGTGCCCCAATAATTGAGATTCCAGAGATTGCATTTGCACCGCTCATCAAAGGAGTGTGAAGTGTTGCTGGAACTTTTGTAATCAATTCAAATCCAAGGAAAATGGCAAGTACGAACAGAGTAATGTTTCCAATCAAAAATTCTGGTGTCATTCAAGTGCACCTCCTAGTCGAGTTTGTTTTGGATGTAACTCTCCATCTTTGCAGATGAGAACTCCTCCCATTCCGTTTACGTAGAAGTCGCTTCCTTCTGGAGCACCTACGAGGATGTCGTCATCATCGGAAATTTTCACTTCCCCTTCATCCACTAAAGAAGTGATGAATGTGGTTAGATTGTTGGAATAAAGCATGCTTGCTGTAGTAGCAATTGTTCCTGGGAGGTTTGATGTTCCTACAATGATTACGCCGTTGTCGGTTGTGATTACTTTACCTGCAACTGTGTCTTCGCAATTTCCACCTACATCTGCATTCATATCAACAACGACAGCTCCTGATTTGAAATTCTGAACGGCTGATGAAGGCACAGTAATAGGCGCTGGTCGGCCAAAAATGCGAGCAGTTGTAACAATAATGTCTGCATCTGACGCAACTCCGCACACAGTATCGTTTACTTTCTGGATAAATTCAGGAGTGAGTGGTTTAGCGTAACCTGCTTCATCTTCAAAATCATCCATACCATCAACTTCAATGAAGCGGCCACCAACGGATTCAATTTGCTCTGCAGCGGATTTACGAACGTCAGATGCATAAACGACTGCCCCGAGACGTTTTGCAGTTGCAATTGCTTGCAATCCTGCAACACCTGATCCCATTATGACGACCTTAGCAGGTCGGACCGTACCAGCAGATGTGGTCATCATTGGAATTCCCTTAGGAACGTGAGATGCACCGAGTAATACTGCTTTGTATCCAGCAAGATTGTCTTGGCTGGAATTGACATCCATCGATTGAGCACGACTCAAACGTCGAGGAATCATATCCATTGATAGCAATGTGATGTTCGATTTCATGCAATCTTTGACATGCTGTGGGTTTCGGAATGGATCGGAGACGCATGCTATTGTAGTTCCTTCAGCAAGTCCATCGACGCCTGGGAATCGAATTGTGATGAGATTAGAACAAGCGAGTGCATCTTCCCTTGTACCTACAGTTGCACCTGCGTTTGTATAGGCTTCATCAGAGTAATTTGCCAAGGCTCCAGCACCAGATTCAACGATGACTTCAAATCCTGCCTTGAGCAATTTTTTCATGCTGGTTGGAACGATTGCGACTCGTGTTTCGTCAGCGGGTTCTTTAAGCACTCCCAACTTCATAATTACACCTATGATTTGCCCACACAGAGGGGGTTCTTCAATGCCACCCTCAATCCAGATGGAGAATTTGTTTGGGAACAACCATTTGAATTAAAGAGCGCCTCGTTCAGACGTACGATTGAGGAGAGAATTATGTCCCGTGGAAGCCGTAAAATTTCAGTAATAGGAGCAGGAAATGTTGGAGCAACGTGTGCTTTTGTTTTAGCCAATATGAAGATAGCAGATATCGTCCTTCTCGATATCTACGAAGGATTTGCAAAAGGAAAGGCATTGGATATGAGTCAAAATGCAAATGTTCTAAATTACAACGGATCAATTACTGGCACATCATCATACGAAGATATTGCTGATTCAGATGTTGTCGTAGTCACCAGTGGATTTCCAAGACAACCGGGTATGACCCGGGAAGATCTCATTGGCAAGAATGCAGAAATTATTGCACAAGTCGGTGCAGGTATCCGTGATCACGCGCCTGATGCCGTTGTCATTGTTGTAACCAATCCTCTTGACCTGATGACCTATCATATGCAGAAGGTTACTGGATTCCCTTCCAATCGAGTGATAGGACAAGCAGGCGTTTTGGACAGTGCCCGTATGGCTCATTTCATCGCTTTAGAGCTGGGATGTGCAGAAGAAGACGTAAGCCCTATGGTTCTTGGTGGCCACGGAGATACAATGGTTCCTCTGCCAAGATACACAACTGTAGGAGGCATACCTATTACACAACTTATGAGTAAAGAGAGAATTGATGCAATATCTGCTCGCACAGCAGGTGGTGGTGGTGAAATAGTCAAGTTACTCGAGCGTGGTTCAGCGTTCTATGCTCCTGGTTCTGCTGCTGCAATTATGGCAGAATCCGTTCTAAATAATCGACGCCGATTACTCCCAGCATCATGTCATCTAACTGGACAATATGGTTTGGATGAGGTTTACATTGGTGTTCCATGTTTGTTAGGATCCAACGGTGTTGAGCAAATCTTTGAATTGGACCTCAGTGAAGGCGAACTTGCTTCTCTTCAGGAGTCTGGTAACTTCTACAAGAATCAACTCAAAGACGTCCTTGGATATTGATTACTCCAATTTCTTTGTCTGAATTGCTTTGATTCCAAATAGATATCTAGAAACCTTTGTTCTCTTTAATAATTCAAAGGATATCAAACAGCCAAATGTTACCAATAGACAGCTAAGGGCGACTGCAGAATAATTTTTGATTCCCATATCAGTTGACAATTGTAAAGCAGCAAAAGTAATTGGCATGTGGACAATATAAAATGGATACACTCCTTGATTCATGTATGCTAAATTTTTGCTCGGCTTGTTGAGAAGATGAGCCCCCCATGAAAAAACTGTCAAACACCAGAACCACGCATGGAAACTGTGAATAAAACATGAAAACAGTGTCATTTCATTATGAATAATTCCTTGTTCAATCCAACCACCATCAATGTAAGGGATACTGTCGTGATGCTGCTGAATTCGAGTCCATACAAAGATTAACGTCAGAACGATTGTAATTCCACTAATCTTCAATCGATTGTTTTCTAGAAATGAATAATATTCAGGTTTAGCAACAATACAAGAATAACCGAATATGAAAAACCCAAGAAACCACAGCCATTCATATCCACTTCCAAGGAATCCAGCGATCCATGGCTTGAAAAGAATCTCCACACTGGTCAATAAGAGTGGTATAATCACGAAAACACCAATTCCAAATTTCGTAGTAAAAATAGATTTGAACATTCTTGCTAATGCTCCATCAGCATTTTTCTGAACATAATGAAATACAGGAGTCATCAGAAGGGAATACAAAAATAGATTCCATAAGAACCACAGATGGCCTAATGCAAATATTTTACCTATAATCGGAATCCAGAATAAGAACGAAGTGATCAAAATATGATAAAGTAAGGAAGTAGCAATATCAGAGGCACTACCATTATCAAAATCTACACCTCCAAGAGCAATGCCGCTTGCAAACCCAATCGTCCACATTCCAAACATCATTGGAACCAATAGACGTTGTAATCTTTCGATAAGGAATTTTCCCCATGAACGGCGCTTGAAGGCGAATGCAGTACCCATACCAGATATCATGAATAACGCAGCAAGTCTCCATTGATGCATCCAGTGAAGAAACATGCTTGTTGGATCGATAGATTCAGCAGTGTAGGTATTTTCATCAGCAGCTAACTCTTCATTGTCGATATCATCATTCGACAAGTTAGGATTAATCTCAGTGCCATATGATGACCAGTAAACTCCTATGGCTACATGAAACGGAATCAATAATCCAAAGAGAATAACTCGTAACCAATCTATGTCATATCGACGTTGCTCTAACTCTGTATTTTCGTTCAAAGTTTTCACTTCATCCTCAGGTTTTTCGAATAACGAGTGAATGTGTTTTGCCAATTGTAGTGGCATCATCAGGAATTCCTTCGATACGAATGAGTGATTTCCCCATTTTATCTCTACTTCTCATACGTGTTAAGATTTCTTGGCCAATATAGCATCCTTTTGATTCATGAACTAAACTTTCCAAACGGCAATTGAATGGATGTCTAGAAGGCGTGATTTCGTATTCCTGATGAGGAATTAAATGCTCAACACGATACTCATTGAACGCTTCTAATGTTAAGGTGGTTTCAATGATATGCGAAGTAGGAGAAACAATAATCCAACCTCGCAATGTGCTTACAACTGTAATGTTATCTGCCTTGGGATATTCATCGAATGAGATGTAGACATTGTTAAATTCGGAAATGTCTCTCATTGATACATCTTGTTGTAAAACTCTTGAATTTAGATGATCAAGTAAATTACTTTTGTAGTTGTTATGGCCAACTAAAGCAACATTCTCTCCAACGAGTATTACTTCAACCATATCAATGATTTTGGCATTGGATTTTGTAAACACAGTTGTGCAAGTTGATTCGACTTTGTTTGTAGAAAGACCGTCTAAGAATTTCAAGCAATCTTTCCCTGAGAGGAGTAAGACGTATGAATCGAGTTGAAACACTCTCATGAGGGTTCCTCAAGAAAAGGATTCGCCACAGCCACAGGAACTTGCTGCATTTGGGTTATTGATTTTGAAGCCGCCACCCATCAATCGATCCACATAATCAACTTCAATTCCATCGAGTAGATGTGAAGATGCCTTTGGTACGAGGACTCTAAATCCTGAAATTTCGATTTCTTGACAATCAATATCGGTGGTTTCCACGATTTGTAAATCATACATATAGCCCGAACAACCGCCTGATAGAACGCCTACGAGAAGTGCATGACTACGATCATCACCAAAGGCTTCAGTAAGCATATCCAATGCTTTTTCAGTGATTGTTAAATTGACATCAATCACCTTAGGTTTGATGACTTCAATTGCTGGAGCAGTCTCGCACGTTCCACAGTCCATGTACAGCCGAAACGTTGGGGGAATATGAACCTGACTTTCAATTCACTTTCGTGAAAGCTTTTTCTTTCTCTCTTTTTCGAGGATTGTACATCGTCGAATTTGTTCCTTAGCACGACTGGATTCTTCAGGTGATAATCCTCGAGGCATTGCTTGTTCATAGCACTTGATCGCATCTGCGAATCGTTCCATTTCTGCATATGCAGTTCCCATATTGTAGAGTGTTTGCCCTCTCACATTTGATGGATCGATCATCATTGCTTTATGGTAAGATTCTACGCAAGAAGGGTACTCTTCCATGAAATAATATGCGTTACCTCTTCCATTCAATATGCGAATAACCATTTCATTATCGTTAGCAAATGATGGTAAGGCTCGGTCGAAACTCGATAAAGCCTCACGGAACTTTCCATCTTCAATTAGTTGGACGCCCTGGTTGTACCATGAAATGTCTTGATTAGCAACAGAACTAGAACCTACACTCATTTGAGCGGAGGAGGTAATTATGGCTGTAGCATCTAGGGCAGCCTTAGCAAGATCAACTTCTACTCTCGGTTCCTCTCTTGTTTGTTGAACACGAGGTTGGACTGGTGAAAGCAACAAGTCATTCGCAATGGATTTCTCTTCTTCTGTAACAGCAGGAACTGGTTGTGGTGTTATGAATTCATTTTGTACTGGTTCAAGAGGAGGTTGAGTGAAGGTCCCTTGTTCGTGAGAGGGCTCTGGAGCGGTTTCTGGTTGTGCTTGAATTCCAGATTCGATCTCGTTTGCTTTGGAATGACATCGTTGAGCAGTTTCTAAATCTCCTGCGGCTTCTAACGAACGAGCAAGACCTTTCCATAGTCCAGAATTCTCTTTATCTGTTTGAATTAATTCCTTCCATACTTTCACTGCCTCAATATTATCTCCCTTCAAGGTCATTGCCCTTGCTCTCTGTTCGGATGCTCCAGGGGTGAGGAAATCAAGCGCATACTGGGCGAGTTGAGGGGCTTCTGGCATGGTTGGTGGGATGCCTGTAATATTTTCTAAAACAGCAACTTCTTGTTCAGCACATGTCAATAGGTGTTCGATGATTTCGTTTCGTAATAAAGCATCATCTTGTACTTCGAGGAAAGCCATGCCGTGGGAGAGAACATCTCCTATATTTCCTGAAGATTTTGCATAATCGACTAATTTCAAGCGAGCTTTTAGATGCCTTTTATCAAGTTCAATCGTATTTTCAAATGCTTCAATGGCCTTATTTTGGTCATCATTTCGTGCATAGAGCGTACCTAAATTGTACCATCCACTTGCAACTCCTTCTTCCAAACGAGTTGCGTGTTCTAGTGCAGCAATAGCGTGAGTGTCAAGTTCCATTCGTGCCATGGCACCTCCTGCAATTCTCCATGCACCAGCATGGTTGGCTCCAATTGTTTTCAGATGGGGCTTTAGTAGGGCTAAGGCCTTCTTTGGTTCTCCTTGGCGAATCATTTCTGTTGCTTCAGCAGTGAGTTTATCCAAATCTATTTCTTCTACAAGTGGAGTGTTTTCGATTTCTGTTTCTATTGTTTCTTGAATTTCTGCTTCAATTTTCTGAGTTGCAGCAACTACTTCTGCTGCACTTTGAAGTTCTTCTTTGTCCAGGTGCCCATCTCCATCGAGATCATGGTGCACGGCTTCAGATAGGATTGCTTCTGAATCAGTAACTCCCGAATCAGCCATTACGTTAACAAGAGTGGATTCATGATGTGATGCTTTTGTTATCGTACTTTCGATTGCTTCTGGCACCTCTTCAACAGAAGCATTCTTTGTTCGAGTAAGGACATCTGTTAGAGATGGATGACCAGGGAAGAAATCCAATCCTCTTCGTGCCATTGCAGCTGCTCCTACTTCGTCTCCAATTCTGTCAAGTAAAATGGCTAAATTCGCAGTTGCTGGTGCGTGGTCAGGATTCAAATCAAGACATATTTGGAATGCTTGTCGGGCACCACGTGCATCCTGCTGGGCTTCGAGTAGTACTCCGCGATTAAACCAAGCCATGTCACAAGATGGATCGAGAGCAATGGCTTTGTTAAATGCAACAAGTGCCTCTTGAGGATTATTAGATCGTGAATGGGATTCGCCTTCATCAAGAAGTTCATTCACTTGGTCTTCTACAGATTCTGTTTCTATAATTGATTCAGAAAATTCTTTCGCTGGTTGTTCTTCAGGGACTGATTCTGTCTCTCCATCCGATGTATTATGAGGTTCTTCAGGTGGCAGATTCTCCTCAGTTAGTCCAGCAGAACGCATTGCATCTGCCATATCGTTCATCAATGAGTTGGACATTTCTTTGTCGGCTTCACCATCGCTCATGAACTGCACCTAACCTTCGGCATGACTGTTACGGCATAAGCATTGTTCCTAATTGGTTATACTATAACGGATGGTTTCTTCTATCACTTCTCTCTGGCTAAGGCATGGAAGAAACACCATTGCGCATTATGGGGCTATCTGGTTCTTATGGAAAATCATCAAAGAATGGGATGTTGGTGGATTTAGCGTTGAAAAAAGCCGCAGAATTAGGTGCAGATGTCGTTTATTGGGACTTGACCGAAGAACCACTTCCTCTTGTTGGTGCTGAAGGTTGTTGGAGTGATCCAATTACAAAGAAATTTCAAGAAGAAGCCTCGACTGGTGATGGATTTCTAGTTTCATCACCCGAATATCATGGAACGATGTCTGGTGTTATGAAAAATACATTTGACTGGGTCTATGAAAAGCATGTTGGCGGGAAAGTATTCGGTCTTATGGCAACTCTCGGAGGTATGGAAAATTCAAACACACTCAATCACATGAGAATCATGGTTCGATGGTTGCATGGTATTGCCGTAACTCAACAACTTGCGATTGGACACGTGAAAGATGCTTTTGATGAAGAAGGGAATCTTGTTGATGAAGATTCAAATAAACGGTTGCAAAGTCTCGTTGAATCAGTACTTGATACTGCTCGAATGTATCGAAATTCTAAGTGATTATATGCAACCGAGCAAACCATTCTTCGAAGATGAATTCGGAGGGAGTTATCTTCTTCTAGAACCTGGTACTTTTACGTTAGGGGATCAAAATGGTTCTGGCCATCCGAATGAACAACCCTGTATTGATGTCACATTATCTGACCCCGTTTTTCTGGGCGCTCGTCCTGTAACTCAAGTTCAATGGTCGAGTAGAATGGGTTCAAATCCTTCGAAATTTCAGGACGGTTGGAGTGCAGGTCTTCGACCAGTAGAAAGCATTTCATTTCAAGAAGTAGAAGAGTTTCTGAAAGTGTTGAATTCAGAACCTTCATCCTATCTTGGATTAACTGGAGTATGGAGACTTCCTTCCGAAGTCGAGTGGGAATATGCTGCCAAAGCAGGAACGACTACACGATGGTCATTTGGTGACAAGGATGCAGAACTCGATGCCCATGGTTGGCATGCAGGCAATAGTGGTGCTACGACAAGAGAAGTAGGGTCAAAGAAAGCCAATCAATGGGGTTTCTATGATATGCATGGTATGGTTCATGAAATGACTGCAGACCATTGGAGTAAAGATCATTCAAATCACCATCGTGGTCAAAGAGCTTGTGTACATTCTAATGCTGAATATCGAGTTGCAAAAGGGGGCTCATGGTTCACGGAAAGCGATTCCTCAAGGTCCTCTTCACGTCGAAGATTCAACGTAAGCGATGGAAAAGACGGAATTGGGATACGCCTGGTCTGGGAACCGACGGAGATGAATCAATGAAGTATTTTCATAATCCAAGATGTTCTAAGAGCCGTCAAGGTTTGACTTTTTTACCAGATGATGTCGAAGTTGTACTGTATCTGAAAGAAGAAATTCCAGTTTCTGTTTACACTTCACTTTTAGAACGATATGATGGATTAATTGTTGATCTACTTCGTGTTGGTGAAAAACCTGCCAAAGGTATCGATTTTAACTCATTAGAGACTGGAGAAATAGCAGAATTTCTTTACCTTCACCCAATTGTTCTCCAAAGACCAATTCTAGATGATGGAGAATCAGTAATAATTGGTCGACCAGTTGAAAATATTTCTCGTTTCTTGGATAGTTAGTCGCCATTTCGTTCCTCTAAATCTACTTCAAAGGTTACTTCCTCTAACTGCTGGTTTGGAGGGATATGTCCAGGCTTTGTGTTCCAATTAACAGAATCTGAATCTGTTACCAATCTTAAAACATTGAGATTTATGAATACCTGAAGTCCAGCTTGCGTTCTATAAACAACTGGAGATACTTCTTCATGATATGTTTGACTCATCTGCTGGCATATTTCTTCGAATGTCCTTTTTCCATTACACAATTCCCAAAGAACACTGTTTTTATCCAAGAGCGGCCGACGCAATTCCTTAGGTGCACGGAACATTTTGGCAGCAATCTTTTCTATTCTACCAAACTTTTTCTCAAATCGTAATATTACAGTTTTACCAGTAACTCCATCTAAATCTGGATGGGATTTAGAATCTCCAGTACGGCACCACCAAACAGGCAACCGTGTTGGGTACATTTTTGCCCATGGATGTTGTTCAATAGTTGAGAGTTCCATTGTATCAGCTCAGAAATCAGTCCATGTCCATGTAACGAGGGTTAACATCGATATCACGCCGAGCATAGCAGACAACTTTGTTGCCTGTACACGTTGTGTGAAATTACGTAAGTACCAAGTTAATACACCGAATATTGCGACAAATACCCATAGGATGTACCAAAGTGGATCATCTCCGTCCATGTGTGGTCATTGGCAGGTAGGTCAAGGCTGTTTCCCTAACCGATCAAGATATTGTTGACCATAGTGATTCCATTGTTCCATAGACCAACCATCAGGTAAACCTGTTTCAGGCAATATTGGTGATGTTGTTTGATGTTCTACAACGTTCTGGTCTGTAGCAACAGTTGTTTCTGTGCTCACTGGCGGTCCGTTCGTAATCGGTGGCCCATTAGTGACTGGCGGGCCCTCAAAGAGAATATCATCCTCGGTAAATTCGACACTTCTTCTTCGAATAATAAGAGCGATAAGCATCACCATAAAGAGCGCAATTCCTCCAGTAATCATCGTAGGAGCGTTGAATTCCATGTTCATGAAACCTTCAGTATCTTTGGTTTCTGAGAATACAATCACTTGTGATATCGAGGACGAAATTGTACCATCTTGTGTTGTCATTGAAACGATTAGTTCTCCCTCTAACGTACCTTGTAATCTATGAATTGTGCAACTGAATTGCTTGTCTGAAACATCTCCTCGGATGTATTGAAGGCTTACATTCAAAGATTCAGTTTGTTGAAACAAATTTCCATTGCATATAACTTGCCATGTTTCAGGGTGGAGGATCGTTAATGCAAGTTCTTCATTAAATGTTGATTCACTCGTTAGATTAATCCAAAAACCAGTTCCTGTTGTCTCGGTTTCGATCGGTGTAGTTGGGAGAGGTGAAACTTCCAAATCCACCTTCCTTTGTTCATCAACAAGAATCAAATTTTGATGCTCAATCCTGACTAAATTTCCTTCGTCATCAAGTCCACCTTCAACATATGTTGTAATTACAATCCTTGTATTCAAGGGTACATCTGGGCCGATGATGATGTCGATGATGATGAGCTTAGTATCTCCCGAACTCATCGGGAATGTTAGGGGAGAGTTAGGGGAAGTTGTTGGTCCCCCGACACCTGCCGTAAGGAATGCTACGAAGCCATCTGTTGGAGGTGAAGTTGAAACATCAAATCCAATTTCCATGTCGGATTCCAAAGCATTGCCAACATTGGTAATCATGCCACTGATGGTTACAGGTGAATCGATCATAGCATGAATGTCCTTCGATGAACTGTTATATGATGGGTAACGAATACTACCTGTCATCATCATATGAGTGATGGAATTATCAGACATATCTGAATCCAATCCGTTAGGAGTTACTTCGATGGTGATTTCATGTAATTCACCAGCCGCTTCACTCATTGGAACGGAGATAAGGATCTCAATAGAAGCGGAATTATCACCAACATAGGATACAGAAAGCGGAATCAAATTGTCTTCTAAAACAAGATCATTTTGACGGAGCATAAAATCCCAACTATCTGGAATACTAGGGAGATCCAACTCAGCAATACTCGGTCCATTTCCGTTATTTATGATCTCAACATGAATTGAACTCATCGCTCCAGGACGAAGCCATTGTTCACCTTCAGATAAGGATAAACTTAGATCATGTATGGTGTCAATTAGAACTCTATCATATTGGTCACCTGTGAATGAAGTACTACTTCTTGTGGAGGTTACAATTGGTTTGAATACTGGTGCAGCATCATCCGCTTGGCCATTATTTGGTGCTGTTACAGCGATGTAAAAGGATGCGGTCATACCAGGGTTAATTGCTATTGGAGGGCGTATTTCTGGTTCTATTTCCCAACCAATTTTAGGATTTACATCAACAGATAATTCAAAAATATCCTGTCGAGTGGCCTGATTGGTTATAGTATAGGGGACATGGATTGTTTCCCCAGCAGAAATAAACCTGATTGAGTCGGGTTCACCAACGAAATTAATCTCTGCATTCGATACCATTGATGCTTGTATTGTTATTGCTTCAGTAATTGTACGACTTGTATCGTTTTGTGCTGTTAGTGTGAGCCAAAAATCACCAGTTGTATCTGGAGCAGCATCACTTGGGACAGTCATCAAGAATCGGATATTCATAGGTTGATCTGGTACCAATCTAATTGAGGAAGTTTGATCAAATGATAGGGAAACACTCCATCCATTAGCAAGGTTTTTCGATTCGGTAATCATATCAAAAACATCCGTTGCTTGACCAATATTACTTACTTCAACCTCGAAGAGACATGTTGAACCAGGAGCACATTTGGGTTTGAACTCAGGTTGCTGTATAGATGGTACCCGATCTGCTAGTACTTGGAATTGCATAGGTTCTGCAACATAGACAGTGGGTTGTTGCATACTTGTTCCTATGAATGTCATCTGATTGAATCCTGTAGTCGCATTAATGTCTGGTTGAATTTTAACTTCAATTTGTTTCGATTCACCAGGAAGCAATGGTACGCCAGTTGTGGGGTTGACCCCTGCTCCTGTGATATATGAATAGGCAACATTCCAATCTTGAGGCAGATTAAGTATTGATGGCGAAATGGAATCTGAAATATTTCCTGTATTCTCCAGATTTATAGTAATCTTACCCCAAGAACCTGGTACTGCTCCTGTGGTTGAAATTCCCGTTGCTTCGAAATTGTATTCTTCAACACGAGCAGCTTGATCATAAATGATTACGATATCATCAATCCAATATCCATTACTTGTTCCTGAACTGTCACTCGTAAATGTAAATTGGAATTGGGAATTAGCATGGAGATGTTGGTTTGGATCAACAGGGATAAGCGGAGTGGTATGGCCCATGTTCGCATTTGATATCGTTCTCCATTCTCCGAGATTTTCGTCGACTGTACCAGAAATAGTTGCTAAATCGTCCCATGCACCATTCAGATTTTTGGCGTACAATTTTAATTCATCATTGGTATCAGCACTCCCTGTATAGAAAAATGTAATACCATTTGTCATCAGTGGATTATACACAACATCACTAAAGTCATAGATTGGCGTGGTCAATGAGGATTGCATGTTATTGTTGTATGATCCAGTGCTTCCTTGTCCAACATGGCATGAACTGCCCATGCTCAAAGCTGCATCTGTATTCATCCCCCACAAAGGCCCAGTGTTCCATCCTAAAAGTGAAGTACATGTGGAATAGGAATGTGCTACAGTATAATGCCTATTTAGAATATTATTTGCAGTATTTTCATCGACTGCGGTATGAGTTGAACTTACGCTGAGTGTATGATTGCCTGAATAGTTGACATTTACGTTAAAGAATGTTGCAGTACCTTGCCCGTTACTGGTTAATCCATTCATTGTTATTGTTCGATTTGCTAACTCAAATTGTCCGTATTCGTTGTGCAAAATCAGCAACTGGAGTGTGATAATGCCTGAGGCTGTGGTTCCTTCATTGCGAACAGTTACTTCGATATCCATTGGTGTGGAATTAACTGAATCTGTAACATATAATTCAGCAGGCCGATTAAAATTAACAATGGGATGGTTAGAGGAGAACATTTTGTATTGATTTTCATCAGCCAAGTTCGAATACGTGATTGAAACACCAATGGGTGTAATGTCAATGCCAGAGTTCTTTGATGCTGATGAAGTGAAATCCTCATTTAGAAATGATGGGTCTGTAATAGATTGAAACACCAAACAAAAAAGGACGATTGCCGCAGAAAGTACTCGCCCCATGGTCTTGTATTTTCCCTCGACGTATTTGATTTATTCGTCAATGGACTCTGATTCAACCAATTTGAGTTTCTCTTCCCTCTTTTTATCTTTGGCTCTTGCAGCAAAGTAGACTGTGAAGGAGGGTATAAGCACCATTGAAAAACAACCAACAACGGCTGCTAACGCCCATAAAAATTCAGTTGCCGCATCGATGGAATACACATCGATAGATGCGAATTCTTCGTTGACTGTATGAATCACGATAACCGGTTGGACGGATTTGTCTCCCGGCTCCTTAATTTGAATAATGAGTTGTGATGATCCGTGAAGATAATCAATCTCTTTCCTTGCTTCCTGCTCTGCTTCCTCTATGTCATCTGCATACACAGTTCCGTTCGATCTTCTGGCAGGATCTGTTGATGTCAGAGAGCGTAATTCAATGCTGGAGTCATCAGATTCTACTTCTATGGTATCGCTAAACTGGCAATGCTCTGAACATCTGAAATCGACTTTGTCGCCGTTGATTGTGACCTTTGCATCTTCGACTCCAAGAAATTGATGACTGTAGAGTTTAGCTGTATTTGACAATTTAATGATTGCACCTGACGCCAAATCATCTATCGACATGTTTACCCAAGTTAGATTTTGAGCATCTATTTCAAGAACTGCAGTCCAGTACGTTTCGTTGTTGATAACCTGCTTGTCCAGTGCGATATCCTCAAATTCAGTATTTGTAGCCTCGGTTTGATAGATATAGTAACTTGGGGAAACTGTCGCTCCATACACGGCATAAGAGAGCATAAATATGAGGGTTAGAGAGAGCCCAATCAACGTTCTGAGAAGGTTGGGGTTTTGTGCTAATGCCTTCTTCATCAACACTTCCAAACAGGCATGATTCAAGAAGACTTGCACTCGTCCAAAGGACAATATGCTCATCATTTTAAACTCGGATTCGCCCGTTTTATTCAAATAGGGGAGACAAGTCGGAAGGTTGCTTGGTGTAGACATGACGACGTTTTATGATGTTCCTGCGAACTTTCTGATTCCAGCTGTTGCTGAACAATTGAAGAGCAATGCCTCGATTTCAATGCCAGAATGGGCTCATGTTGTAAAAACAGGGTCCTCCCGGGAGCGCCCTCCAACACAAGACGACTGGTGGCACATCCGTGGAGCAGCAATGTTGCGTAAAATTGCACGCCAGGGACCAATTGGTGTTACTCTTCTTTCTCAAGAATATGGAGGCCGTAAAAACAACGGTTCCAAACCAAACCTGTCTCTTATACACATCTCC
>CAXDRT010000027.1:0-18281 GCA_963991835.1 uncultured euryarchaeote | reverse complement strand
ATCCAGCTCTTCGCCGACCTGGACGATTCGACCGAGAAATCGAGATTGGTGTCCCAGATCGTGATGGGCGACAAGAAATCATGGATGTCCATACACGTCAAATGCCTATTGCAGATGATTTTGAAATCAATTGGGTTCTCGATAACACCTACGGATTCGTTGGAGCAGATCTTGCAGCCCTCGTTCGAGAAGCAGCAATGAAAGCACTGCGTCGATATCTCCCAGAAATTGATCTTGAAGAAGAAACAATTCCACCTGAAGTTCTCGAGAAGATGGAAGTCCGTATGGACGACTTCAAGCATGCTATCAAGGATGTCGAACCATCTGCTCTTCGAGAGATTTATGTCGAGATACCTGAAATCCAATGGGATGAAGTTGGAGGTCTTGAAGAAGTGAAAGATCGATTGAAGGAATCTGTTGAATGGCCTTTAACTAAGCCAGAAGTCTTTGAACATTTCAACATTAAACCACCTCGAGGAATTGTTTTATTTGGAGCACCTGGTACTGGAAAGACACTACTTGCCAAGGCGATTGCCAACGAAGCACAAGCGAATTTCATTTCGATAAAAGGTCCAGAAATGATTTCCAAATGGGTTGGGGAATCGGAACGTGGGATACGTGAAATATTCAAAAAAGCGAAGCAGTCTTCGCCTTCGATTATCTTCTTGGATGAATTCGAATCGATTGCAAGTATGAGGAGTTCATCGAACGGTGAAGGCAGCGATGTTGGAAATAGAGTCGTAAACCAATTGCTTGCAAGCATGGACGGTGTTGAATCACTCGATGGAGTGATTGTTGTCGCTGCAACAAACAGACCAGAAATGATTGATCCAGCTCTTTTGCGAAGCGGTCGTTTCGAGCGTGTTCTCCACGTACCTCCACCAGATGCTCCAGCCAGAGAAGCAATTTTCCAAATTCACTCGGAGGGAATGCCGTTATCCAAATTCTCTTTCAAGGATATTCTCTCAAGCATGGAAGGATTCACAGGTGCAGACATTGAAGCAGTGTGCCGTGAAGCAGCCCTCATCGCAATGCGTGCTGGAAAGAAGAAAGTCACTAAGAAGCATTTCGACGATGCAGTTACACGTGTCCGTCCTACCGTTACTCCTGAGATGCTTGAGTACTATCAAAAGATGGAAACTCGCTTGACATCAGGGCTTTCCAACATCAAGCGAACCCGAGATTATGGTTTCGGTATGGAAACGATGTAAGTAAGGAAACGGTCAAGTCCTTTATGCGCTGTCGGTAAGATAAGGCGAAGCACATGGAATCCAGTTTCGGTCAGGAAATGCTTGGACGTATCGTTCAAGATCGAAAAGGAAAAGAAGTTGGAACACTTGTAGACTTTGTGATCGACGTTTCAAATGGAGAGATTTCAGATCTGGTCATAGCTTTTGGAAACAACCTCGATGTAAGTCGTGTTTCGTATCCTTCGAAGGATGGAAACGTGTACATCCCTTCAACTGATGTGTCTTCATTTGGGCAAGTTATTTTGCTGAAAATTTGATGATGCATGGATGAGCATTTTGCCAACACGATTGGACAACCTTCTAAACCGATGTGAGCCCGTCTTTGTCTGAACGGTGTTCTAGCAGGTGAGTGAAATGGCGGCGGACCGAGCAAGAAATCTGAAGCGAATCGGTCTTCAGGTTGCATTCTGGGCAGTTCTTGGCCTCCTTCTTCTCACGATCCTTCAGAATTTTATCAATATCAGTCAGTCGAATCAACTGTCTGCATACGATGACGACTGGAATGACATGTCTGCATTCCGTGAAGACATCAATGATATGGGCATTGAAACAAGATCACTTGTGAGCAGTCCACTTTTACTGGCAGATATTGAAGATCCTCGAAATACAACTTTCGTTGTCGCTGGTGTTGAACGTGATACACTCTCTTTTCCTCAGTTTGATGAAGACGGTTTCATAACAATCGCAACAGAAGATGGGTATTCACCATCAGAAGTTGATGCGATTGTAGAATTTGTTGACAACGGCGGAACGGTTATTGTTCTCGAAGACTTTGGCTATGCTGGAAGTATTGGTGAGGCGTACGGAGTACGTTATTCAGGATATCAGTTGTATGATACAAATTATGTTGCTGAATTAGACAAAAATTACATCTGGATGTGTATGCAAGCAAGCCCTTGTGGAATGAACGGCACAACGCTTGACCAAACCACAATAGATCAGCATGAGCGTTGGTCTGGTGTTACTGGTCCACATCCTTGCAATCAGCTCGATGGCCAATCCATGACCCTCGAAGATGCGGGTATTTGCGCCCATCATTGGATCAAGAGTTCAGGTGAATTAGGCCGAATTGAATATAATTCCACGTATACGATGCTTCTCAACAACATAACGGGACTTGAGATTGTTCCTGGTGTGAAAGGGGCTCTAAACGATGTGAACGTACGTGCAGTTACCAGCAATCAAGCAACTGTTGATGTCAATGGTGACGGCGAACTTTGGATTGGTAACGAACAAACCAGCGAGACTCCTGATCTATGGGGCCAATTCAATCTCTCAATCGAAGCATGTGCATCTTCAACTTGCGATCCTGACGAAGGTGGCAGAGTGTTCTTCATCGCAGATGGCAGTTCACTGATTAACGCCATTTACGATTACGAAGGATTCAATGAGGGAAAATATGGCGAATCCAATCGGTCCATGCCTGCGAATGACAATCGTAAGTGGGCTCTTGATGTCATTGCTGAATCGTTAATGAGCACAATCGATGGCGAAACTGGTCAGCCTGCTGAGAATGCAATGGTTATTTTTGACGAAAGCAGACATCCACAGAATGCTCTCTTGGCTGATTCTTACAATACAGTCTATTTCCTCCTCGTTTACTTCACTGGTGAAGGACTTGCAATGCTCGCTCTTTTCGTCGTTCTCTTCATCACATTCGAAGGTGTGCTTCTCAAGAAGCGAGATCCAGAACCATGGCGCCACATTTTCAGCATTATCTACTATGGATTTGGAGATGCAAATAGATACACATATTATGCGAAAACTGAGAAAATACGGCAGGTATTCCTCTCAAAGGTTCGTAATCAAAATGGATTGACAAGGGACGAATTCCATGCAATGTCTGCAAAGGAATTGGTTGGTTTAATCGAGGATCCAGTTCTTGCTAAATTTGCGATTGAACCAGGAAAGTATTCTCTGGAACAGTCTGTTGCACTTGTGAAACGCATCAAAGCGTGGGGGCGTAGGTGAGTACTATGTGGACACGTAAAGCAGCATTCACCTTTACAGGTGGTATCGCACTGATTCTCATCGGAATGATGATTACCAACAATCAGATGATGATTCTTGGTCTTGCTTTAATCACGTTCATCGTCGTCAATTCATGGGTGTCTGGACATGGTGATATCGAAGTACAACGTACGCTTTCAGCAGATAACTTGTACAAGGGAGATGACTTGTATGTTGAACTGCTCGTTACCAATCGAAGCAACCGCCGAACACAACTTCTCGATGTGTACGATAATATCCCTCATGAAATGAAGCTTCGAAGTGGATTAAATCAAATGCGTCTTAACCTAAAACCAGGAGAAAGTGCACGTATTCGTTACGTTTTACGATGCCCGCTTCGTGGACATTATTCAATCGGACCTGTCTCTCTCCGTGTTCGAAACACCTTCAACCTTGGAGTAGAAGACATGTATGTCGATCATCACTCAGACATTGTCATCTTCCCACAAATCAAGGAAGTCGAGGAAGCATTCCTCCGTTCTCGTACTCCTAAGATGTACACTGGAGCAACAACCTTGAGGACACCAGGGCAAGGTTCTGAATTCTATTCATTAAGAGAATACGTTCCAGGGGACCCATTCAAGAACATCAATTGGAAAGCCTTCGCTCGAACTGGTGATTTGATGGTCAATGAAAAGTGTCGAGACGCAGTTACCGATCTCTACATTCTACTGGACTCGAGAGATGTATCACGAATCGGCACCGTTCTGAAGAATCCACTCGAAATGGGAACCGTAAGTGCAGCCAGCCTTGCAGCATTCTTCCTAAAACGCCGTGACAGCGTTGCATTGAGCATCTATGGCGATGGTTTGTCATATCTCCCTCCAGATACAGGAGATAAGCAGTATTTCAAAATCCTCAGTTCTCTTGCCGGTGTAAAACCTGAAGGGAGCATGCCTTTGCAGGCAGTGACAAATTCACTGAGCGGCCGATTTAGTCGAGGTAGTCCTGTATTCATCATCTCATCATGCGAAGGGGACGGTACAGTACCTGCAGCAGTTCGAGACTTAGTTGGACGAGGTCATGAAGTCACTGTACTATCGCCATCAAGTATCGATTTCGAGCGCCTCGTATCCCGTATTCCTCGAATGTCGTATGAAGTTCTCAAACTTGAGCGACAAAATCGATTGACAACTCTGGCAGGATCAGGGGCACAAGTGATTGATTGGATGCCTGACATGGATTTGTCTCAAGCCATTATGCAAGTGAGGGGGTTCTAGATGGCAGGTGAAGTAGATCCTCAAAGTGATGTTTCTCTTCTTGGTGGACGGCCACGTACGCTCCATCTCAAAATGTTGAGAAAGCAATGGCAAATCATCACTCTGCAAGTAATAGCAACCATTGCTCTTGTCTGGATGTATCTTGAGGTCGTCTCAACCTATGTTGTCAACAGTATTGACCACACAATGGTCTTTGATACACTTGAATCGCTCGTTGGTGAAGTTCCGATTGGCGATTGGATTACTGGGGAAGGAAGACAAGGGCTTGCTCGATTTTATGTCCCTATTATTCTCGGTCTCCTCCTTGGTGGTTCAATGGCATTGATGGCATTCCAATCACCAAAACTTCAGCAGAGAATCAAACTTGGATTCATCATTCTACTCATGGTATCCTTAGTCGGTCGCCTTCTCTTGACATGGGTCCCATCAATGATTTTCTCACTGGATTTCCGACCCCCAACCGATGGTGAATTGGAAACGCTTGAATGGCCTTTATTGATGATTTTATCACTTGTAATCCTCTTTGTCTACCTTTTACCAGTCATCATGGGTACACGCGGCATATGGGGTCTATCCCGACGTTCAATTGGTTGGGCGATTGGATTTACCCTTCTCTTCCTAGGTATACATGCAATCCTCACATTCCCGTTGATTAAGACTCAGTTAGGGGATTGGGGGGCGAATCTGAAAACACTTGAAACACAGGTAAGCGATCCAACCATCGGTATCTTTGGGTTTGACTTGGTAACGCCTGAACAACTTTCTCTGATTCTTATCGCAGTTTTGATTATGGTGTTCCAAGAATCTGGCTTTGGTGTTATTCGTTACCTCGAATATGCGTACAGGTTGCCCGAATCTTGCAAAAGAGATCCTGAATACGTTAAACAAATGGATAACGTCCTCAACGGACATCTGCGTCATACTGCTGGATTCCTTACCATCACAGGTTTAGTGACGATGATTGCTCTTGGATTCCACAGTGTTCTTCTTGAAGTTGTGAGTTCATCGACTGGTAGCCAATGGGCTGCTCAAGTTTCTGAATCGATTGAATTATCTCTGACTTATGGACTGGTCATATCCGCTCTTCTTTTCTTGAGCATCATCGCATTACTGCGCTTCTTCATTCCTTGGCAGAGAGTTTGGGGCTTGATCGAATCCTTTGGAAACAAGACAGAGGCTCCAGTAAAAGAGAAGGAATTCTAGTCAAGAATTTACTCGTAACATTTGGATCATTCTTCCACTTACTTCAGTCATGATGAGTAGGAGAATGGCTAATCCTACAGAAGCCATCCATTGCAACCAGGTTGAACTTATCTGATCCCACATGTATTGGTTGAGGAATACAAAACCAACAATTGCAAGAATGAAGATGACTCGATCAACCCACATGGGATACGTTGAACCAACTGTTTCGTTTCTTCCAAGCAGAGCCTCAGACATGTTATCGCCTCAAAAGTCCAACTCTGAGAGTTGATTTTCTAGCGCAGCTAGATGAGGGTCAACCTTCACTTCAGGAGTCGTTTCTCCACGCAAATTCCTCTCTGCATCAAGACGTGCTAATTCCGCTTCAAGGTCCACCCGATCTTCTTCCATTGGGCGACTTACTTCAGGAAGAGGTTCGTCATCCACTACAGGTTTTTCCTCGTCGATAGGAGCTGGCATTTCTTCCCACCCTGCTTCAGTAATGACTTCTGGAGCAGGTTGTGCATCAAGAGATACACTCTCGTCAACGATGAGCGTAGGCTGAATGTGCTGAATCATATCATCCATGACGGGTGTTCTCTGACCGACAGGGATGGCAGTTCGTTCAAACGGAAGATAACCGTCTCGCTGGAAATCCCACATAGCGCCTCTTGGAACACCTTTTGTGAGTCCTGATGCATCAATTTGTGTGAGGAGTTCCTCAAGAACACCCGCAGTCTGTTCAAGAGCGATGGCTTCTCCAGCATCCCTTTGATCAGCCTCAAGATAAATATCATCAAGGGCGACACGAATCAATCTTCGAGTCTCTACAGCAACACTTGGTAGCGCTTCAGGACGCATGCAATTCATTCGTAGAGCATCGATTTCTTCTGGTGGCGCTCCTAGTTGGCCTAATTGATCAAGTACATTTCGCATGCGTCTCAACATTGTAATCGAACGATCGTAATCTTCGAGAATACCTTCCAAATCTAAGATAAGGTGTCCTACAGTTTCTCCGAGTTGATTTTCCAATCGTTGTTGAACTGACCATCGAGCAAGTCCACGCACAGCTCCTGCTGTTTGAGGGACTTGTCGTTCAAGCAGCATCATTACTTCACTGCTGAGGAGGTTTCTTGGCGTTGCAGCAATATGGTCGACTGTGGATTGAACCACTTGCAATGCTCGCTCAACAGCACGATCAAGAAGGATGACCGAATACCCAAGAGTTCGTGCTTGTTCAAGACGTTCAATGACAGGACCTAATCCTCTGAAGGTGGAATCATCGTTCAGCAATGCTTGAGCAAGTGGCTCTTCGGATAGTCTTGCTCTCAACCGTTCAGCCTCAGCGATATCAGAAACCGCTTCTTCATGTGCTTCAGTCAGTGCTTCAGCTCGACCAATGAGTCCAGATAATTCTGTTTCTGCATTTCCTCTACGAGCGCCCAGATTGCCCAATTCAGTCAAGATGTCCCTGCGCTCGGTCATCAATTCACGCATTTCAGAGTGGAGTTGCATCCTTCGTGCTTCATCTTCCGCAAGACGATGTCGCTCTTCTTCTGCTCTTCTTCGACTTGCGATTGTTTCTGCTTCGATTTGGTCAAGTTTTGCTTGTGCAGCACGAACCTTTTCTTCTGAGGTATTCGATTCACTCTTCGTTGTAGCTTGGCGCTCTCTCATCGAAGAAATTTGTTCTTCAAGAGATCGTAGTCGTCGTTCTTCTGTATCGATTTGATCACGGACCGATGCTAACGTTTGAGCATTTGATTCAAGTTCAGCTCGTGTCGATGCTTCACTCGATGAGAGTTCTTCTAATTCATTTCGAAGTGCTTCACTGCTTGTTGCATTTCCAAGAGCTTTTGCAAGTTCCCCTGCACGTTCGCTTAGTTGGTGTTCAAGTTCACTTACACGACGTAACAAACGGTCGGCTCGTTCCTCTGCCTGTTCCATCCTGGTTCTTGATTCTGAAACGGTGACTTGTACTCGATTCAGTTCATCATTCTTTGATTGAATTGTTACTGTTTGGTCACCTGAAGATTCCTTGATTTCTTCAAGTCGAACAAGAGCCTGAGTTCGTTGCTTTTCAGAATCTTGTAATTGTGTAGTCAATCCTGCATTTGTTCGCATGAGTGAATCTGAACGGAGTTCAGCTTCCTCCAATCGTCGCCTTAAGCCAGCATCAACACCGGCAACTGGTGATGCAGATGGTAAGCCCTTACTCGCCTCTGCTCCATCGATTCGAATTGATACCTTACTTCGTTGTTGACGAACAAGATCGAGCCCAATTTCAAATCCAAACATGGTCATGAGTCGGTGCTTCATGGTCTCTTTACGCTTTTCAGAACGTGTTCGTACCGATGAAAGTGCTTCGACGAACCCTTCCAACGAGAAGGATTCAACATCACCAGTAGAGGAAGAAACAGTTGTTCCAGATGCAAGACGATGGAGTTTCAAAATGCGCTTGCTCTCAGTCAATCCCATCATAGCCTCGTCAAATGATTGCCCGTTTGCAGCCATTGCGACTGGGATTCCTTTCACCACGGCAAGAGATACTGCTTTGTCGCTTGCACCTGCCTTGAGATGACCTGTAACCTGTTCTTCAAGGGCTGCAGCAAGCATCGACATTACAGCATCGGAGCCACCTTTTCCTTCTCTGAGAATGAATCCATCAGGAAGTGTAGCTGCTCCTTCTGCATAGGTGCCAATTTCACCATCAAGTTGAGCAGTAAGGTCTGTCAAAAGTCGTGCATGATCGGTATCGAGTTCAGTCCATATTGCTATGACAATCGTACTGCTTGAAGCAAGTAAAACAGAAGCATCGCCCATCTTCAAGGTAGCATAGCCTTGTTCCGTACCGCCTAGTTGAGATTGATGGGAAGTCATCGAATCAGAAAGAGAGGAGATGCTTGAAGCAAGTTCTTCTGCTTTGGCTGGTAACGTTCCAGCACTATCGATGAGGATTCCTTGATCTGCTGCAAGTGCTCCTCGAACATGGTCGTATCCTTCGAGTGTTGAAAGAACAGCTGAAATATTCCTTGCAAAGAGTCGATCGGTTAATGATGAACCTGCTGAAAGGCCTTGGGCATCCGCTTGAAATTCAAAAGCCTCAGGAATGAGTGTTGCTAGTGAACCGAGGCCTCTCAGAGAGCAAGCAAAGCCAACAAGCCTGTGTGCTCCTTCCTCTGCTGTTTCCAATGCCTTTCTTGCATCGCCTCCTCCAAGGAGTTTCGTTGCACTGTCTCCTTCACAGAGCCAACCAACAATTCGTCCTGATCGGACAAGTCTGTGGCCGTAGGGAGTCTTTCTTCGCCCAACCCAGGTGGTAATGTAGCCGTTTTCAAACGGTTGAATTGTACCAGGTAATACGTTCAATTCTTCATCAATTTGTTCGCTGTGTGGTAAATCAAACATTAAATCACCTGTGTTTTTGTTGCGTTTATTCGCTGTCGTTGACGTGCAAGCTGGTAACGCCACATACCTTTCGTACCGTTTTTGCCAGACAGGGCGGCAAATACACCAGTATCAATTCGGTCAATGACGGTAAGCCGTCTTGATTCAATCCATACTTCATGAAGTTCTCCTAGCCCAAGTGATGAGGCGACTGAAGAGCATTGAACCCATTCAGCACGCTGTTCCTCAAGTGATTCTGGCCATCGCTTAGTAGCACCGCATTCGTTTCCGAACTGATCGAAAAGCCGAACATGTTGTGCATCTTTGATTTCACAAAGACCAGAAAAAACACTGTCCAGCATGGTTGCTCAAACCTCTTCACAACTGCGTACCATTCAAGAACTTTCCCGAAACTCTTCCCCCGTAGGGGGATTTATTGACCTGTTTGAAAATTCCAACTGTATTTTGAGATTTGGACGAGCGCGGATAAGAAAGTACCTGAGTTTTACCGCGCTTATTGGAGGATAGAATCTGCATAATATATGACATTTTTCAATTGGATTTTAGATTTTTCAATTGCAATTTTTATTTCCAAGTGTAGGCCAATCGGAGGCGTTTAATGGTGGAATTGAGACGAATTGTCATGGCGGAACCTAAACAGGCACTTTTCCAGACGCCTGTCTGTGATGTCTGTGGAAAGGATGCTGTCGTAGAGCAAGCCTACTCAGGGCGAGTTCTATGCGGATCTCACCTTGAGCAATCTATTCGGAAAAAGGTGGGACGGGAGCTGAGAAAGCAACTCGTTCTCGATAAATCAAAAAAGACAACAATCTTCGTAGCGATTTCAGGTGGTAAGGACTCTGCAGTGTTGCTAACAATGCTTGTCGATCTTGTTGGCAAGCGTCGTGATGTTCGAATCGTTGCAGGATGCGTAGATGAAGGGATTGAAGGATACCGTCCGCCATCGATGCAATGTGCCATTGATCTCTGTGAAGACCTTGGAGTTGAATTCATAAGCACTTCATATGAATCTCTTGAATTCCATCAAATGGACGAAGTTGTTCACCGATTGCCTATGGTCGCTGAGAAAAATGCAGGTGCTTCGACAATGCCTTGCTCATACTGTGGGGTGTTTCGAAGACAAGGAATCAATGCACTTGCAAAGCAAGTGAATGCAGATGTCATGGCATTGGGGCACAATTTGGATGATATGGCGCAAACAGTCTTGATGAATATGGCTAATGGAGACATTGACAGAACCCTTCGGCTTGCCCCTCATACCGATTCTCCAGTTGATGGATTGCCTCCAAGAATTGTTCCTCTTCGATGGATACCAGAACAAGAAATTCACCTTCTTGCCATGCATAAACAACTTCCAATGCATCATGAAGAATGCCCTTACGCACAAGGAGCTCTTCGATGGAGATACAGAGATCTTGTTGCACAAATGGAACAAGATGTCCCGGGTACACGTCATAGTCTTGTCCGAATGGCTGACAACATCAAAATGGTAGCAAAGCAGGAACCTGCGCCAGTTCGTTCTCAACCAATGAAGTGTGAACGCTGTGGATCCCCGACATCAGGGGCAACATGCAAGGCATGTGACATGCGTGACTTGCTCGACGTAGATTTAGAGTAGATTGTGAATCAATTCATCCAAATCTTGTGGCCGTTGGCAATAATGGCAACGAAGTGTAAGAGGATCGGTACTGGTGACTCGTAATCGATGTGGAAGTGGTTCACGCAGGTTTTGAGTAATGCAGTTTGAGAATGTGCACTGAACAACATTACGTACTTCCTTTCCGAGATTAACGCTCAACTTTTCTGCAACAGTGTATGCACGAATAATTGCAATACTTGAGTCAGGTGCTACGAGAGCAAGGCGATCAAGTTCAGTTTGTGTTAATTCACGATCTTCGACTTTTACAATGTCCTTTGAACCCATTTTCTTCGAAGGCACGTTCATGACTAAGGAAACAGGTACGGAGGTATCTCGAGCGATGTTGAGAAGTTCGAGTACCTTCAGTGATTGTCCAGATGGAATATGGTCAATAACAGTTCCATTCCGAATTGCAGTGACTCTTCTCATGTTATGTTCGTCAGCCATTAAGCCTCACCTCCATGAATTTCAGCAGGAACTTCGATGTTCAATAATCTGCAAAGAAGAGCCATTCTTGCAACAACACCGTTGAATGCTTGCTCGAAATACCGTGCATGTCGAGTTGCATCCACGCTTGGGTGAATCTCATCGACACGAGGAAGGGGGTGCATGATAATCATCTCAGCTTTGACATTTGCAACATCGCGTGCATGAAGTTTGTAAGCGCCTGCAACCTTTGTGTATTCATCTTCATCAGCAAAGCGTTCTTTCTGAATTCGAGTCATGTAGACGACATCAGCGTCGTTGATATTTCCAAGCAGGTCTTCAGTCTCCGTAACATCAGCACCATGTTCTCGCAAATCTTCGATGATCTCAGTTGGCATACGTAAGAGTTCAGGTGATGCAAGAATAAGTTTGCAACCAAATCGAACCAATGCATGGGACAAACTATGGACAGTACGTCCATATCGTAGGTCCCCCGCAAGGACAACAGACAAACCTTCGAGCGTGCCATGAGATTGTAAAATGGTAAACAGATCGAGCATGGTTTGTGTTGGGTGGTGTCCAGCACCATCTCCACCATTTAGAATTGGAACACGCGCAGCATCCTGGGCGTATCTTGCAGCACCTTGTCTTGGATGACGCATGGCGATAATGTCCGTATAGCCATCAACCATCTGAATGGTGTCAAACAGTGTTTCACCCTTCACAACCGAGGAAGTTTTGACATCACCTAGGTTGACAACATCTCCTCCCAATCGTTTCATTGCAGTCTCAAATGACATACGTGTACGAGTACTTGGTTCGAAGAAAAGATTGCCGAGAATCTTGCCTTGAAGTAAAGGGAGAAATGTCTCTCCTTTCGCTACTGGAAGCAGACGTGCAGCATCATCTAGGATGCTGAGAATGTCTTCATTGGTTAAATCGTCCATCGTGATGAGCCCTTTCATTTCAAGTCCCCTTCTATACCAACCATCCAAGCATACCCATGAACATTGTTGCAGGTTTGGATGCAAACCGTCGGTGGTTTCATGACGAAAACACCAGTCCGATAACTTATGCTCTGGGGAGATGTAGAGGATGCCATCAAGGCTGAACGTCTCCTACGCATACAGAGAATCGAACGCCTGAGTACGATTTGTGCCTTAATGTGCCTCTCTGGAGCGGTATGGCTCGCTTGGCCTACACTGAAGGATGCCTTTTCTGGAAATGCTGAACTTCTTTCTGGATTGGGAATGCCAATACTTGTCATCCTCTGGGGGATTGTCCTTCAGGATTTGATTCTCGATGATCCAAAAGCAAGAACGCGAGTGGGTGCAGCTTGCAGTATATTTTGGCCTCTCTTAGTGATGTTCTCAATACGTTCCTATGGAACCGAGGTGAGTGATGTACTCGCAGGAGTGCTATTGCTCGGTCTTGGCTTTTCGATGTACCAAGGCTCCGCTAAAACACTTCGAGGTGGAATCGACGTCATGCGATTCCGAGCAATGATGACTGCTCTTGGCGGTCTAACGGTTCTCGGTGTTCTAGTAGGAGATAGGGCTGAAGAAACATGGATTGAGTCTCCAAGTGATTGGTTGCATCCAATATTAACTGCTACTGTTCTTCTTCACGTTGCCTATCTTTGGATTGCTGGAGACAATTTACGCCATGAAAGGAAGGCCTTCAGAACAGAACTTGATCGACTCGAAAATCGTATTCTCATTCTTCGCTCTGAAGGGGCTGCAGTCGACCAAGCAAGTAGTTTGGTTACGACTGCAAAGGAAGAAGGACATATCGACCCTGCCTACGGGATGCGTCTCCTTGCTGAGGCAGATGAGGACATTGAGCGTTCTCTCTCTCTTGCGGGAGATGTGGATGTCGTTCGTACAGAAGCATTGGCTGTTATCGAGCATGCAGAGGACCTTACGCCTCTGGCAAAGCGTCCAAGAAAATCATACGAGATGGGTCAAAGAGAAGCCTCTCTTGGATCCTTAAGAGAAGCAGAGGCACTGTATCGTCAAGCAAAGATACGAGCCCAAGAAATTGTTACTTGGTGGGCTCAGGCTGAAGAAGCCATCAATCATGCCAACGGATTATTGACAGGACAATCAGGGGCAGCTATCGATAACATGAGGCAAATCATACGAGATGCTCGTAAGCAACTTGAACGAGAGGCTCCAAAGAAAGCATTCGAACTTGCTGTCGTCATTCCGATTCAACTGCAAGCAGACGGAGACGCAAAGGAACGTGCAGAAGTCGTCTTGAAAGATGCAGCAAAGGCTTTGAAAGCAACAGATGGATTTGATACATCAGATCTTGAGCATCGAATGGAACAGGCAGAAACAGCCCTAGAGGCAGGCGATACTGGCCAAGCAATTGGTTTGGGAGAAGGCATCATGAGAGTCATTAATGTTGAGCGCGAGGCTATGGACAGCGTTCGACGAGCATTGCGTCAGCGAAAGAAACTCCTCGCACGCTTCGAAGGTTTCTCAGATTCAGATAAGTGGATGCTCCGTTTCACATCTGTTCAAAAGGCAGCAGATGAACAACAATGGAGTCATGCTGCAACGTTGCTTGAACGATTAACCATCGACCTCGATGCCCTTGGTAACGAACAAAATGAAGCAACCACGTTGTTGACATTCGTTCGAGAAGAATGGGCAACTCTGCGAAATCAATGCGAAGCCTCGAATCTTCCTCCAACCGATGAGGACATGAAGATCACCGATGCAGCAATCGCTTTGGCAGCAGATCGACTCAATGAAGGACAAATCCCTGATGCTTTGGAACAACTTGGTCAAGCAGATGCAGCAATGGAACGCCTTCGTAGGCGAGTCTAATCAAAGAAGGTCTCTTCTTTCAAGTGTTTCAATATCAAGCCCTGCTGGTAGTCCAAGGTCAACAGGCATTCCACCGATTGTAGCAATGATTCCATAGAGGTGAAGATAGAGCCCTTGAGGTGCTTCTGTCTCATTTGAATTGTACGGAATACGTTTCCAAGCAGACCGTTTATTGTAATATTTAGCAACGGATTGGTCGGGGGAATGTGTAATCCAAACGTTCGCCTTAGCAGCATGTTTGAGAGAGCGAGAACTGCTTAATCGAGGCGAAATTTGAACCGTATGGACGAGTGGCCAATTCTTCATCCAGTCTCCTCCCGAATCAATAAGCATCGTAATATCAGTCGATTCACTACCCATTGCATCCATATGACCTAATTCATGAAGGATTCTGACCAAAGAACGAACATGAGGATGGCGAGGTTCAGCAGTTCGTAATTCCCGAGCAAGACGAACAGCAGTATTGGGACGATTTGCATCCAAATGCATGAGAGCAAGCACAACTTTTCCTTGAGACCATGTTGAGGTTGGATACTCTGAATGATCCTTAAATTTCTTCATAAAATCTTCAAGCATTGTAATCGCCTCTTCATGACGGCCTGCTAAACGCATTCTTGCACAGTCTCCAAGGAGCATCATTCTGTAAGGAGGAGAATTCTTCGTAGCCTTGGTAGGGCGAGGCTCACCAACAGATGTCCGTCGCAACAAATCGATGTTTCTTCTCATTAATGGATCGATACTGAGAATCGGTTTGGACACAACAGGAACTTCTCTTTTCGGATTAAGAACAGCAGCAAACCAATGCAAGCGAGCAGCTTCAACATCACTCTTATTGAGCAGGGACAGTCGTGGTGCTGCTTCTGGTAGATCTCTCTGACTAATGCTTGCAGCAGCCAATACTAAGCGAGCAACCTGGGCTTCACGGCCGCCTTGGAGAGCGAGCATGGAGACAGCGTATTCCTCCGCTTCTTCCCATCGATTCAAACCTGCATAAAGTTGCATCCGAGCTCCTGTTTCTCTCAATAAGTCTAGGCCTTTCATCGAATCTTCACTTGTATTGAGAATGTCATCGAATTGTTCAATCGCACGTGTCCATGAATCTTTTGCAACCAATTCAGTGAAGGGTTTCTGCTTGAGATAAATGACATCTTCCATCTGCGTTAGCATATCTCTTTGCTCACTTATTGAAGCATCAAAAGAGATGTCATCAAGTTTTGAGCCGACTTGTAAGGATGTTAGCCAAATGAAGAGGAAACCAATTTGACCACCTGCTGCAAGCATCCATGTCAGTTCTTCCATCGCATCTTTTGTAACGACGGTACACAATGTGTCCTCCCAGGTTCCACATTGCTCGCCTTGGGGCAAGAAACTTGAGTCCCAGAATGTGATCATAGCCAACGCCAATAGGAGCATAGACTGGCCTGCAAAACCAGTAAAACAAAAGTTGAGGACTTTGGCTTGTTGACTACGTTCTGCCCGAAGCAATCGGCTGTCTGCGAGTCGAATACCACCTCTTCCAGAAACATCCTGAACATCTAAGAAAAGAATTCTTGCAACTTCATAAACGAAAAGGAAACCAACGAGGGCAACGTTGAGAAGCAAGAACAACAGAATTGCTGAAACCAGAGGAACTCGAAGACTAGGTTCTGAAATGTTGGAAAACAATTCGATAAGGAAGAAACCAAGCACACCACCTTCTTCCATGATCGTAGCTTGTTCTCTGTATTCCGGAAGTTCAAGAACACGATCAGAATGTGTAAACAACTCGGGGGATACAAGAATTGCAACAAGAGAAATCAACGTATTAATTGCAACAATTGGCATAGCAATGGTGTTGATATGGACGATTCGTGCAATCAATTGTTGACGAGCATTCGGAATATGGTTGTGGAATGGTGATGCGTTTCCTTTAGCAATCTGGGCCGATGATTGACGTAGGGCTTGCCATGATGTACCTAGGACACGTCCGTAGGCGATGATTGAGGGTGAAAACGCAAGGAGAAGGCAAATGCTCAATTTACGATCGGAAGAGATGTCTCTTGCATCGAGAATAGAATACAACACAGCCACGCCACAGAACCAAAACACAGTCAGGGCAACGTATGCATAAGATCGAGCGCGACTTGCTTCTTGTAAACGAGCTCGACCATGGCCAATCGGTTTGATAATTTGAGCACCCAAGGAAGACCCCGACGAGATAATTGCTGGCCAAACAATCAGAATCAAGGCAAGTGCAATATTTGGAGCATGGTATCCATCACTCCAACCCTGAGAGGTAATCAGATATTCAAAAAAGAGCAAAAGAGCCCCAGTCAGAGCAAAAAGATAGGTTGCAACACCAAAACGCATTCCTCTGCTTTGAAGAAGATCTCGAGCTTCTCCAAATGAAGAAGTGATCGTGTGGACTTCATATCGCTTTGGTCCAGTTTCAAAAGCAACTTGTAATCCACGTAACTGACGAGGAACAACCGTTCTCCAAAACAACAGTGCAATTGCTGCTGCTAAAATCAGCGGCACAATCGCTACGACGGAAAAACCGCCTAGAATAGGTGGAGCCGACATGATTCTCCTAACACATTTTCCTTTTAATTGAATGCGAATGAATACGTAACTCAATGAGTTATTCTTCACTCTGAATCAGGAACCAAGGATGGTTCTGCAACTTTTTCACGAATTTCATTTACGATGTTTTCAACGAATTGGTCGATTGGAAGATCTGATATTTGTGAACCAGTTCTTGAACGTAATGAAACACAATTATTGTTCATTTCACCATCACCAAGAATCATCATGTAAGCAGGGCGCATTTTACGATGCGTTCGAATCTTCTTTCCAATCGTGTCGTCACCATCATCAATCTTAACACGAACATTTTGCTCTCTTAACTTCTCAGCAACTTCAGCAGCATAGCCCTTATGCTTCTCAGAGATGGTAAGAATGTGACATTGCGTTGGAGAAAGCCATGTTGGGAATTTACCTGCAAAATGCTCGATAAGAACTCCACAAAAGCGCTCCAATGATCCGAACGGTGCACGATGAATCATGACCGGACGATGATTTTCTCCATCGTTTCCTTTGTACCAAAGATCAAATCGTTCTGGGAGATTGTAATCGACTTGAACAGTTCCAAGTTGCCATTCGCGACCGATAACATCTTTCACTACGAAATCAATTTTTGGACCATAGAACGCTGCTTCACCTTCTTCTTCGGACCAATTCACGCCAAGTTTTGCAGCAGCAGCACGACATGCTTCTTCTGCTCGATCCCAGCGGTCAGAATCTCCAACATATTTGTCAGAGTTCGGGTCTCGCAAACCAACACGAACACGATAATCATGCATTCCTAGGACATCAAAAATAGTCTGCACGAGTTCAATACAACCCATGACCTCAGCCCCTATTTGGTCTTCAGTCACAAACAGATGAGCGTCATCTTGAGTGAATCCTCGAACACGAGTCATGCCTGAAATCTCACCAGATTGTTCCCATCGATATACAGTACCGAATTCAGCGAGTCTCAAAGGTAAATCACGATATGAGCGTGCTTGTGATGCATAGATTTTGACGTGGTGAGGACAGTTCATTGGTTTGAGCATGTAGCCATCGATATCACCACTGTTCATCATGTTGGATAATTCTGAACAAGAGCAGCCTTCATCTGCTAATTTCTTCATCAAATCGCGTTCAACGAGTGGCGGATACTGGCTTTCTTGGTAATATGGGAAATGGCCAGATGTACGGTACAAATCGAGTTTTCCAATGTGAGGTGTGAAGACTTGGTCATAGCCTTGACGACGCAGGTGATAGGAAATAAAATCCTGCAACTCTTGACGAACAACGGCTCCTCTTGGTGTCCATAAGATGAGTCCTTGTCCAACTTCTTCGTCAACATGGAATAATTGCAAATCCTTTCCGAGTTTCCGATGATCACGGAGTTTAGCTTGTTCCATCTGATTCAATGTAGCTTTGAGGGCATCTTTCGTTGGCTCAACGATTCCATAGATTCGCCCCATTTGTTCACGAGATTGGTCTCCTCTCCAATTGGCAGAGGATTCAGATCTGAGGCGACAGAACATCAACTTAGCAGTGCTTGGAACGTGAGGTCCGAGGCACAAATCATACCATTCGCCTTGCTTGTAGATTGTTGAACCATCTCCGTCTTCTAACTTGTCGTCGATGATTTCAATCTTGTATTTGTTGGATTCGAAATGGTCGCGAAGCTCCTTTTCGTTAAGTTCAATTCTCTCAAGCTGGAGGTTCCGTCGTGCCAGTTCATGCATTTTCTTTTCGATAGCCTTGAGGTCACTTA
>CAXDRT010000026.1:0-18374 GCA_963991835.1 uncultured euryarchaeote | reverse complement strand
ACACCGAGATCTACACAAGGAGTATCGTCGGCAGCGTCAGATGTGTATAAGAGACAGGGGTTCATTTGCATGGACCCGATGAATACGAGGTTGAGACCCCGCAAATGGATTAGATTCGAGAATGTCTGCTCTCGGGTCCCGAACCATACCTTTCTCAATCGTTGGTGCTCTTTGAAGGCTCGCTCGCGATGTACGAGACTTCTTGAGGTTGAACGGTTAGGAACAATAGAATCTCATGTCGATGCCCCGTCGTGCAATGAAAAATATGGGTTTACAAGCCTGTTGTCTTCGTTGTGATGAACTTGATGATGCAGGTAGTGTCAGATGTAAAGCCTGTATTGGGCATCATCAATCTATACGTGATAAGATCGCTAAAGCTCCCCCTGATGATGCATTTTATCAATTCGCAAAGGAATTGTTAGCCATGACTGCAGCACCTCACCGATTCGATAACGATCCCGTGCATGGTAAAGCCCTCGAAGAACAGCAAATACTCGCTTCTAATCTTGTATCAAAATCCATTCCGCTCACAGAGGAAGATATTGTGGAAACATTTCAACAGCAACGAAAGACGACAAAGAGTAACCTCATTCAATCAATCGCAAATAAAAACAAATGGAAAGATTCCCCACCAATGCCAGACGTTGCCCGCCATATTGGTGAAGAAGCGTGGAAAGAGGAGGATCTGGATGATTCAGAATACCATACAAGTAGAACAGTTCCAAGTCAAAATATCCCTGAAATAGATCGCTCTGATAGAGTTGGTGAGGATAAGGTGATGGCTGCACGTGTTGATATCCAGGCCAAAGGAAAAGGTGTTGATCAGGAGTTGTTAGATATTATCGAAACAGAAGAAATCCATCAACAAAAACGGAAAAAGGATGATTGGAAATCCACAATATCTGATGTTGATGATTTACTAAAAGATGATTTTTGATTAATTTTTATTTAGAAGTTAAGTAAATTAAAATTTATTTACAAAGTATTAGTTAAGAATGTATGAAACCCTTTGCTTCCCTTTTCCTTTTGATTTCTTTCCAGTGAATTCAAGTTGACCAATCTCAGAGATGTTTCGAACATGTGTTCCTGCGCAAGGACACATGTCCTGTTGTTCTCCTATTGTTATCACCCTTAGATCATTGATAAATGCAGGTAATAAGTCCATATTCGTACGTTCTTGGGGCATTATTGCGTTGATTTCATCACGTGTCATTTGTGAATCTGTAACTTCTAATCCCTGCTGGATTTTATCATTCACCTCTGATTGTAAGTTCAATAACATCTCTTCCGTGAACTGTATTGGGTGGAAATCGATTCTGGAACGATCTGTATGAATTTGATTTCCAACCGTACGAACTCCGTCAAAGAGTTCGTATGCAATACCACTCACAAGGTGTTGCGCAGTATGCATTTTCATGTGAGCATATCGGCGTTCAAAATCAATCTCCCCTGTTACCTCATCCCCTACTTCTAACTCAAACACATCATCGACTGTATGTTCGATTATATTTCTTCCACGTACTTCTGTAACGTTTAATTGACCATTTGGGCCATTTAAATTACCCAAATCCCAATTCTGCCCTCCTCCAAGAGGATAGAATAAAGTTTGATCTAAAGCAACGTTATTACCTTCGATTTTTGTTACAGTAGCCGTAAATTCTTTTTCATAAGCTGCTTCTATTGAGGATAGGTAAAGTCGTTCTGTTGTCATTAGTTCATCTCCATTAATTGTTCCCACAAATTCATTCCATTCAAGAAGCGTTGATCGCATGACCACATCTTTTGATCTACTGGAAGATTTGTTGGCATAATTTCTAGGATTTTAGTATTCGATGATTCTGTAGGTCCACTATACCAAGATTCAATTAAACCATCATACCGTTCAAGTTGTAATTGTGTATTCGGGAACTGATCTACTTCTGTATCGATATGGAGAAAACCTGTAGCTAATTCTCGTTGAACATTATATCGAATACTTACATCTGTTAGATTATGTGGCTTGGCCCAAGGGATCCAGGTATCTTTTGTTGTATCAACAACCACGTCGAATACCTGCGCTCCTTCTATTTGACTCGCCCCTTTTAGTTGAACATTAAATCCGTTAAGAGATTGTTCTGAAGTAACAATTCTTGCTTTATTTAGAAGAACAACGCCTTTCTTTGCGAGTTGAATATTCATAGATTTCATAATCCATTCGTGCCTGTATCCTTTCTCTTTTCCTTCAAATCCTTGTTCAGTTTCAAAATTAAGAGGAATGTTTTCTCTATCGAGGACTAAACTCGGCCACACATTTGGTAACCCAAACTCAGTACTATGATCTGCTATGAACACTGTGCATCCATCTTTCAAAGCCGAATATGCACAACCATATGCAATTAGCCCTGCCCCCACAATCAGAACTCGAATTGCAATCACCTGGATAAGATTTCTAAAGCGTCAACAGGACATGAAGGTATACAATGTTCACAATATGTACACAGTTCCTGTTCAACGATGGCAAGGAGTTCTTTCAAAGAAAGAGCATTTGTTGGGCACAATCCAATACAAGCTCCGCAACCGTAACATCGATCATCATCAACGACGAATTCGAGTGTTGCCATGTTGGTTCCAGTGGACATCATCATATTGGTTCTTCGTTGGTTAACATCTTTTTTATCCGATATGGTGATTCCAGTTGAAAAGAATGAATGGTATTTATTTGACTAAAGAGATGATTACCTGTACACCCCTTTGTTTCCAGTGGAGAATAATTAATGATGAAAATGAAACAACAAAACAGAAATGAATAATGAAAACAACAAAATCCATCTGAAGATTATCGCGTAAAGTGTATATTATTATTGTAAAAAAGTCATGGGAATTCGAAGATCGATAACACCGAATCTTTCCAATGGAAACAAGGGGGTGTGACCCACAAGTTCTTCTGTTGTTAATGAATCGTCTAAACATGGTCGTTTATGCACCTGGGCGTACAACAACATATCCATCATCGCCTCCAGACAAAGGATTGAGATATCACTATCTTGGTGGAGGAAATGAAGTTGGTAATGTAGGAATTGTGCTTGAAGATCCTTCAGCAAATCGTTTGTTACTTGATTACGGTCTTGCACCAACCAAACCACCCCGCTACCCAGATGAGGCACCATATGTTTCGGATGCAATAATCACTCATTCACATATTGATCACTTAGGAATGGTTCCTTGGTTAGCCTCAAACCACAATACAAAACTTCACGCTACTGAATTAACAGCGGCTATTTCAGAAATGATGTGGTACGATTGTCATAAAGTCTCCTCAATCGAACGTTATCCTTTACCCTGGGATAAGCGAGATATTGACATAGCATTATCAGCTTGGAATACTCACAAATTCAACAGTCCTTGGGAACAAAACGATTGGAAAATGGAACTTCATCGAGCAGGACATATCCCTGGTGCAGCAATGTTACACGTAGATACTGGTAGTAAGAAAATTCTTTTTTCTGGAGATTTTGATACCCGTGATTCACAACTCGTTAGCGGTGCAAAGCCCGTTAAGGCTGACGTTTTGTTTGTTGAAGGAACATACGGTGGGCGAGATCACCCTCCAAAACAAGAAGAGAATCTTCGTTTTATTGAGCGGGTGGCAGAGGTTGTCCAAAGAGGAGGGACTGTACTTGTCCCAGCGTTTGCTAATGGACGTACACAAGATGTCGTAATGCTTCTTCACAAACACCTACCACATCTTGATGTTCATGTAGATGGAATGGGTAAACGTGTTGCAAAACTACAGATGGAGCATCCTGAAACTTTACGAAATCCAAAAGCTCTTGCAGATGCGTGGAGTTGGTGTAGAAGGGTTTCAAGTAAATCTGATAGGAAGAAGGCACTTGCTGCAGACGTCATCGTTTCAACCTCAGGGATGCTTGATGGGGGACCGTCAATTTGGTATCTTAATCGACTACGTCATGATCCTAAAAACGCCTTGTTGCTAACAGGTTACCAGGCTAAAAACACTGGCGGTAGACGATTACTCGAAGAAAGCAGAATTCCAATCTTTGGCAATTTAACATCAATTGATCTCGAGATTGACCAATTTTCTTTTTCGACTCACGCTGGCCATAGCGAAATCGTTCAGTTTGCTAAGGAGTGTGAAGCAGAAGATGTGGTGATATACCACTCTGATCCAACCCTGGCAAGACCACCACTTGCTAAGGCGTTAGAAGAAAATGGACACAACGTACATGTTCCAAAAAATGGTATTTCCGGAATACTTGAATGATTCATTCAGCCGAAGAGGTTGAATATATCAACCTAAAGGGACTGTTGATACTCATGGCGGCAAAAGCACCAGGCGGAAAGAAGCGTCCACGAAGGAAACGTAAGTTGCGACTCAGTCTTCGCCAAAGTAAAATCAAGAAGGCAGATACGTATACTGACAGTCTTGGATGGTCGACAGATGTTGGTCGAACTTTGGAAGATGCTCCTAAGAAAGCTGAGCCTGAAACCCTCATGATCCAATGCGATATGTGTGGCTGTCGATTAAAGATTCCAAAACCAAAACGAGCGAGATACACCGTCACTTGCTCCTATCCAGAATGCAATCATATAATGTCATTCGATTAAGATGCCAAGAGTAATTTTTATTCTCCTTATTTTCATACTACCTTGTTTACAAGGGTGTTTAGGCACTTCTGAAGAAGTTTCTGATCAAACAATTCGATTGGCTACAACAACATCAATGCGAGATTCAGGACTCTTGGCAGAGTTATTACCAATCTTTACCGAAGAAACTGGAATTGAAGTTGATGTTATTGCCGTAGGCTCTGGGGCTGCTATGAATCTTGCAAAATCAAACGATGTCGATGTACTCATATCCCATTCTCCAGCCAATGAAATTCAATTTATCGAGGAAGGTCATGGAATAAATAGAACCACGTTTGCTTGGAATAGATTTGTTCTTGTTGGACCAGATCAGTTAAGTGGTAATTTAACAGAAGCTATGTCATCACTTGTCACTGAAAATAAATGTTTTATTTCGAGAGGAGATTCATCAGGGACGCATATCAAAGAACAAGATGTATGGAGAAGTGTAGCGGAAATCAATGATTTTACATTCATAAACAACGAATTAGGATACCATCCAGATTGGGAAGGCTACCAATCAATTGGACAGGGCATGGGTGCTGCGATTACAATAGCCAATGAGTTAGAATGTTGGACTTTATCAGATAAGGGAACAGCATTATTCCGTTCAGATAATATTGAGCTAGGTATTCAAGAATTCGAATCATTGGAATTGGTAAACCCCTATTCTATTTTATTATTAGAAAATGAAAAAATTTCAGAAACGACTCAGTTTCGAGACTTTCTCCTAACCAATCACGATTTAATTGACACCTATACAGTTGGAAATCAACCACTCTTTCAGAGCGGTTCACCTTAGAGATATTCCCTCTACAAACGGTTTGGTTTTACCCACCCATCAATAAGAATCATATGAGGAACTGTTAAGGCTGCAAGGCCAATAAAAATTATCCGCAGTAACTGGGTTCCAATTTCGATTGATCCTTGATTTAGAGCTAATAACAAACCACCAACAATCCATGTAATGATTGAAAATAAGAATGTCAACCAGTAAATTCTTTTGTTTGATAGACCATCATTAAGGGTTGCATAAATACTTTTGAAATGACGTACTGAATGTACAAAACAGAAGTAAAATGCAAATGCTAACAATGGTGGAAGCAGATAAAAGGTGATGCCAAGGAAAAGAAGTTCGAAACTAGTCTTTTTCCATTTATCATTAACATAGAATCGTGTGATACAATACAGAAGAGCACAAACAGTTACAGCTGTTGTCATGTAAATAAATCCCCAAACCCATCTCGTACTTTCTCCACCAAGTAACGCTGAATATATTTCATCAACACTTGTCATATGCGCCATGCTAATTCCACAGATAACCACTCCTCCATGGGCTACAACTTCGATCCAGACACGAGAATTTTCGATTCCATGAACATCACCTATACCAAAATGAATCATACTCACTCCAAGGAACCCAATTAATGCGATGACTGGAAATTTAATCCAAAAAAGCACAACACATATTGAAATTAATACATAGAAAATGAAGAACGAAGCAGATTTTTTCAAATCCCCCATCCAACCCAAACGATATGCTACAGCGCCATCCATTGCCCCATGTGGCAATCCAATGAAAACAATTGCAGATATTGCAATGACGTTGAGAACACCAAGATCATTTATTATCACTGTAAGGTCCATTTTCAAACCTCATATTTTTATTGCCCACTTTACAAATCCTCTCGCAAAGATTAGTTTTGGCATTGAAAATATAACTTTCAATCTTAACTTCCAATCCACATCTCCACTCAAAAAACGAGCAAATTGATCACCATTTAATCGCTTACCCATACGTGAAAAAATAGTAGGGGCGTGACTGGGCCAATGTTTCAGAATTAAAAGCAAGATTCCATCCATCCACAAGTCAATTTTCTTATGTGGTGATCTAAACCGAAGAGGTTTGTTTTGTTCAACTCTTTGAATTGCTTCTCGTATTTGCTTCTGAATAAAAATGAATGCATATCCACTTCCAGGACGGATGGCTCCTCCGTTACCCCCTAAACCAGGGATCAAAGGGTCGCGCTGAGAAAGTTTCCCCATTGGAATAACACCCGATTCTTCCTCGATAATTTCGAATTTTGAAACATTGTAAATTTTCTCAACATATCTCTTGATAGTATCTCTGTAGAACGAATCATCTAGTTTTTCTGGCGTAAATAGAGTCGATTCAACAAGGGCTTCTGTTTCAGAAAACGGAATGAGGTAGATAAAATGCATTCCATTTGATTGATCAACACGAAAATCCATCAATGTCACGGTTGTAGAATCAAAACACCCTTCCTCCACACTAATTGTTTGACCTAGAAAATGCTGCAATAGGGCATTTTTTGGTACGCTTGGAGGCCGAGTATCAAAGAGATTTTTTTGATTATTCTCGATAGAGCCCTGTGGTACAAATGAAACCCCATTTTCTTGCGCAACCGTTTGACAATAGTTCATCCAGTCATTTCTCTTCAAAACGTGGTATGGCTTTGTCGTTGATTCTAGAATAATGGTTTCTTTATCTGTAATTATACTCCACTTTTCCCAGGATTTTTTTGATAATTCAACTGGTTCTTCAAGAACAGGGTGTCTCCAGAAACCCCAACAATGATCTCTTTTTTTGGGAGCATTTTTTGGAATTTGAATCGTTAAAGAATGGTCAGGCAGTGAGCCCATTTTGGAGGCAAAGGACAAAGCTGCACACCCGTCTCCGATTATTGAAATATCTTTCAAAAACCAGTCACCCCACATAGGGCAGCCCGTTTAACGACGCATGCAGGTTTGTGTTATGCTGAACTCTGCGTAATGGTATTCTTCGAACGAGAGTTGAAGTTGCTCGAAGTGAACAAAGAATCTTTTTCGACTTTGATACAGTGCATTTTCCATTTTCCCAGCGATAATTGTTTTTCACAATCTCCACCCCAATTTGGCGATAGACACGACCAGCAATTGAGATTGCAACATGAGCACGCAAAGGGAGATAAGACAGACCCCTTACACCACTCGCATAAAATATCTCGGCCAAATCCAATAATTTTTTTACAGCCAATTGTACTGCAATGTAGTCATCAGATGAAGGGTTTTTTGATGCTTCAATGATTTCGCGTGGACTCATTTGATTGACCCATTCACCAGGTATGTATCTTCGATTCATTTGTGCGTCTTCCAATACATCCCTTGCAATGTTTGTTAATTGCATACCAATTCCTAGATCAATAGCATGTGAGCGAGCACGGGGATCTGAACAATCGAGAACGTGGCACATGAGCAGGCCAACAGTACCCGCGACTTTGTAGGCATATCGCATCAACGAATCCACATCTGGTAACTCTACAGATTCATCTTGATCTTCTAACAATCCTTCTATCAAAGCAAGAACGACAGTTTTTGGGAAATTTTTCTTATTCAGTAATGGTAAAAAGGCAGTTAAAGCAGAGTCAGTAGGGCCTTCTCCACTCTGTAATTTTTCTTGAATTGAGACAAGCCTCTTTGGCCCATTTTCAATATCACCATCAGCCATATCGTCGAGTAATCTGCAAAATGCATACAAATGCGCAGAATCTTTTCCAACCTTTTTACCAAGAAATTTCTTGGCCCAATAAAAACTCTCACCGTTTGCGGCAAGTGATTCTTCAGGACTTAGGCTTTCATTTGTCAATGTTCCACCACTGTGATAAGAAAAAAATCTATGAATTTACTTATAACTAATTGTTTAGTTTCTATTCGGTTATGAAATTGGGAAAAAAACCGAACATTATCAATGAAAACACTGAGCCACCGGCATGACAAGGAGGCCCCAGCCAAAAAATGCAGCCGTCGTTGGTAGTGGTTTTGGTGGTTTAGGTGCGGCAATCCGTCTCCAAAGTGCAGGAATTCAAACAGTACTCTACGAGGCTCGGGATTTACCTGGAGGGAGAGCTTATGTGTACCATGACAAAGGGTACACGTTCGATGCTGGGCCGACAGTTATCACGGCACCACACACTCTTACAGATCTCTTCAAACTCTCAAATAAACATCTTGAAGATTATGTGAAATTAGTCGAAGTAAGTCCAATGTATCGATTAATCTGGTCCGATGGAGATCGGTTTGACTATGTCCGTGATGAATCAACAATGGTAAAACAAATATCGGAACGTAGTCAAAAAGATGCAGAAGGATATCAAAAATTCTTCAAGTATGCTAAGAAAGTATTCGATAAAGGGTATACTGAATTAGCTGATACACCATTCTTGCGGTTCTCAGACATGCTGAAGGTCTCCCCTTCTCTTATGAAATTACGAGCAGACCGTTCAGTTTACTCGACAGTATCAAAATACGTCAAAGACGACCATCTTCGCCAAGCGTTGAGTTTTCATTCACTTCTTGTTGGAGGAAATCCGTTTCAAACCTCTTCAATATACACGCTCATTCATTTCCTGGAACGTGAATGGGGGGTTCATTTCCCTGAAGGAGGCACTCATGCACTCGTGCGTGCCCTCGTCAAATTATTCGAAGAATTAGGTGGTGAAGTACGCCTAAGCACACCAGTCCAATCAATCGAGATTGAGAGTTCAAATGACAAAAACACAAAACATAGAGTAAGTGATGAAAATGGAAACACACAACTTTTTGATCTCATCATTTCGAATGCCGATGTGCATCATACCTACAAGAAACTGTATTCAACAAATAAGGCCGCACAGAAACGAGTCAAGAAACTCGAAAAAATGGATTGGTCGATGTCTCTCTTTGTTCTCTATTTTGGAACAGACATCGAATACAAAGACGTCGCTCATCATACGATTTTGTTCGGTCCACGTTACAAAGGGCTCTTGGATGAGATTTTCAAAGGCTACAGTCTTCCAGATGATTTCAGTTTGTATCTCCATGTGCCAACAGTCACGGACAAATCACTTGCCCCAGAAGGATGCAGTTCAGCCTATGTGTTAGCTCCAGTACCTCACCTTGGCCGGGCAAATGTCGATTGGGAAAAGGAAGCCGAAGCCTATGGAGACAAAATTATCGAAGCCCTTGAAGTCGAAATGCCAAACTTGCGCGAACACATCGTAACGAGAAGACACATGACTCCAAAGACATTTGAAACCGAATTATCGGCATTCAAAGGATCAGCGTTTTCTGTTGCTCCTAAGTTGACACAAAGTGCTTTTTTCCGTCCATCCAACAAGGATTCAGATATTCCTGGCCTTTACCTCGTAGGCGCAGGTACTCACCCAGGGGCTGGTTTACCTGGCGTTCTAAATTCTGCTAAAGCAACAGTCGACCTTATTCTTTCAGAGTTCGGAATGGATGAACCTAACCAATCCATTTCCCAGACTTGATTTGCTGAGCAACTTTGCCATCAGAATCCACTTCTTTCCCTTGATGAATAAATATTGTTCGAGTCGCCAAACGCTCCGCTTGCAAGACATTATGTGTTGCGAAGAGAACACATCCTCCTCGCCTTTTGAAATCAAGAACTTCTTGTTCAATTTTTTCAATTGATAACCCATCAAGTTCGGATGTAAATTCATCGAGGATCAAAATTTTTCTATTCATTGCTAAAGCTCTTAGAAAAACAAGACGTTGTTTTTCACCACCCGATAACGAATTTGTGAGTTGTTTTTCTTTTCCTTCCAATCCACAAATTTCTGCAAGCCTTTTTCCAGCATTTGGTAAACCATCCTGGACCATGAACGGAAGTTGCAACTCCATGGCAACAGTATCCATCACTAGTGTTGGCTGTTGCGCTACATATGCAACATCGAGACCCACTCCAGGGTCATTACCCTCGAGCCCACAAATTTTTCTTAACAAAGTGGATTTGCCTGAACCAGATTCTCCCATTAAGGCAATAACTTCTCCTTGATTTAACTCGACCGAAAAAGAGTCTAAGATGACCACACCATCTTTTTCCACACAAAGGTTCTCAAGTTTAAGATTGAAATCTTCAAAGGAGTGCAAATCCCTTTCATCTTCTCCGAAATTACCCCTACCAAAGAAATGAATTCGTTGCAATAATTGAATACATAATGCCACAATCAGCGACAAAACAAGAAGAACGGCTCCGAGTTGTAACGCCGAATTCATCTCCCCTATAGAGGTCTCAAGCACAACACTCGTGGTAAGCACTCGTGTTTTCCCAGCAATATTCCCCCCTACCATCAACACGGCACCTACCTCTGCAATTGCTCGCCCAAACCCAAGCAAAACAGCGTTGACGATTCCCCTTCGAGCACAATACATCTCAAGGAAAACACGTTTTGATTTCTTTACATTCATAACTCGAAAAACATCTCGCTTATCTTCTGAAACACGTTCTAAAGCGCCCCACGCAACTCCAAGAATAAGTGGGAAAATGAGTAGGGTTTGGGCTAAAATCATACCTTCAATTGTGAACAGCCAATTGAGATCTGCGAGCGCACCATCTTTCGATAAAGCGAGATAGACAACAACACCAACAACGACAGGGGGTAGTCCATACAACGCCTGCACAATAACCCGCAATATTTCCTTTCTCTTCCAATTCGTATTCGCCAGTAAAAGAGCGATAGCAAGAGCAAAAAAAGTTGCTAATAGGGTGGCAGTTCCACTTGTGACAACGGTCCTTCCGACGACATCCCATAGGCTAGAAGAAGTGACCACGTTATACCCAGACGAGACAAACCTTTGAGGTTGGCGAACCGACCCACAGCCCGTAGCGCATCTACAAGGGGGCCCAAAAATGTCAGAAATTCCAAATTACATCTCTCTCGAGGAAGCCATCACGATTGCACAAGATTATGTCATCGAAACTAAAATCGAATCCATTCCCTTGGACCAAGCCCATGGCCGAATACTTGGCTCCGATTTGGAATCAAAAGTAAACGATCCACCATTCGACAATTCTGCAATGGATGGTTTTGCGGTACGATTCGAGGATACCGAGACGGCGCCAACGACCTTGCTAGTTGTGGCGACAACACAGGCTGCCGCTTCGAATGATTCTATTTCTATTTCAGCAGGTGAAGCTGTTCGAATAATGACCGGAGCTCCTATGCCAAAGGGAGCAGATGCAATTATTCCAATTGAAGCATGTGTTGTGGAAGGTGACTCAGTCACACTCACCCAACCTTCCAAACCACACTTTATTCGTCGTTGTGGTGAAAATATCAAGGAAGGAATCGTCGGTCTGAAACAAGGAAGTTACCTTTCCCCTCAGTCTATTTCGATGTGTGCTACGATGGGATACGATCTCCTTCCAGTGGTTAAGAAACTCAGGATTGGAATTATTTCAACAGGTGATGAATTAAAATCCCCTGGAGAGCCCCTTTCTTATGGAGAAATTTATGAGTCAAATTCATACGGCCTTTCAGGCCTTGTACAGGCTCTTGGCCACACCCCTGTTCGATATCCAGCAGTGATTGATTCTCTCAGTGATTTACGAACACAATTCAACCAAGCAGCCTCTGAATGCGACCTCTTCCTCACATCTGGCGGCGTTTCTATGGGCGAGTGGGATTTTGTTCGTAAACTGATGGAAGAAGAAGGGGATATTGCTTTTTGGAGAGTCCGTATACGCCCAGGTTCCCCTCCACTCTTTGGCCATTGGAACGGAACGCCGATGTTTGGGCTCCCTGGTAATCCAGTCAGTAGTCATGTGGTGTTTCGCATGCTTGTAACACCGTATCTTCGAACTTCGCTCCAAACATCTTTCCCAATCGATCGAATTGTTCATGCTAAACTCTTGACCGATGTACGCTCAACAAACGACTGTCTAACTTTGAGGAGAGTCAGTTTACGCTCAACAAAAGAAGGGTTTCTAGCCGAACAACCGAAACACCAAGGTTCTGGTAATATCGATAGTTTATCTTCTGCAGATGGGCTTACCTTACTTCAACCTGGCCAATCAGGTAAGACCGGGGAATGGATTGAAGTGCTCTTACTTTGAGGTGATATTATGCGAGTAACTGTTTCAGAGGAAGGCACATTACTCGATCATCTCAAAAGAATGCAACCTTCTACAAGCAACAATGTCTTGCGTAGAATGCTTACAAATCAACGAGTCCAAGTGGATGAAACCGTTATTCACAGAGCAAAGCATATTGTTGAAGCAGGACAAATCATTGAGATTCTCCCTCGCCCTAAAATGACAATCGAAGAACAGCAAGAAGTTTCAGCGAAAGAAAACGACCTCGACATTCTTCACGAGGACGATCACATCCTCGTTGTTTCAAAGCCAGCAGGCCTTCTTTCTGTTGCAACAAACAAACTTGAACGCAATACTCTTCACAATAGATGCGTTGAATATTGTAAAATGAACGATCGTAAAGGTTGGTGTTTTATCGTTCACCGCCTTGATAAAGCAACTTCTGGTATTATGATCTTTGCAAAAAATGAACAATCAAAACGGTATCTTCAGGATCAATTTGCAGAACGACAAGTACATCGACATTACGTCGCCCTCGTTGAAGGGTTGGCAGAAGATGGAGGCGCAACTCACCACCTCATTGAAGATAAGACGCTAAGAGTCCATATTTCTGAACGTAAAACCAAGGAGAGTAAACTCGCGGTAACGTCCTGGCAGGTGATGAAATCAAACGACATTGCGACACTCCTTCACATACTTATCGAAACAGGCAGACGCCATCAGATACGTGTTGCCTTAGCAGACCACGGAACGCCCGTTGTGGGCGATCGAATGCATGGTGCTGAAACGAATCTCCATGGAAGAATTTGTCTCCACGCAACAGCATTAGAATTTCTTCATCCATTCGATGATGAACCAGTTCGTTTTGAATCCGAATACGATCCAGCCTGGAACCACGGATTGAAGAACCCTTGACAACACGCTATCTTTGTTCGTATGTCTGTTAACCACGAGTGGATAGAAGTGCGAGGTGCTCGCACACACAATCTCCAAGACATTGATGTCAAGCTTCCAAGAGGAAAGTTTGTTGTTATCTCAGGTGTTTCAGGCTCAGGAAAATCGAGTTTAGCATTCGATACACTCTATGCCGAAGGTCAACGAAGATATGTTGAATCCCTTTCCTCCTATGCTCGACAGTTTATCGGTCAAATGAAGAAAGCTGATTGTGATGGAATCGAAGGACTTTCTCCAGCGATTTCAATCGATCAAAAACAAGGCTCGCACAATCCAAGGTCAACGGTTGCAACCGTGACTGAAATCCAAGATTACCTCCGCCTTCTGTGGGCGAGAATTGGAAAGCCACATTGTCCAGAATGCGGTCAAGAAGTGGCCCGACGAACGGTTCAAGAAATCGTTGACGATATATTTTGGAATTATGAACAACATACAATCGCAGTTTGGAGCCCCGTTGTTCGAGCAAGAAAAGGAACTCATGTTGAATTATTCAGACAATTTGTCGAGCAAGGATACATGCAAGGGCGGGTAAACGGTCACGAAGTTGAGTTCGAGAATCCTCCAACACTCGACAAGAATATGCGTCACGACATTGACGTTCGAATCGATCGTTTCATTCTTTCAAGAGAACGACGTCAACGAACAACAGAGAGTGTAGAAAACGCATTACGTCTTGGTGGGGGGGCCCTTGCAGTTACGAGCTTACGCGCCCCAAAGAATCCTGAGGAACTCGAAGGGAAGAACCGTCCTGAACATAAGGAAGGCGATACCGTTTCTTGGTCAGAGGATTTTGCATGCCCTGAACATGGTGCTTTTATGCCAGAACTCTCCCCTAGAGTTTTCTCTTTCAATTCCCCTCTAGGGGCATGTCCTGAATGTCAAGGCCTTGGAATTCAGAGACAATTCAATCCCGATTTAATCATCGATGATACACTTGCAGTATCAAATGGATGTGTACTTCCATGGCGCCAATCAATGTCGCCTGGATGGTACAAAAAACTGCTTCAGCAAGTATGCGAACATTATGGAATATCGACCACAGTCCCCTTTGGGCTTCTAGATGAGGATTCGAAAGACATCTTACTTCACGGGTCTGGTTCGACCATCATTCATTTCCATTTCGAATCAGACAATGGATCTGTTTACAAGATGAATCGCCCTTGGGAAGGAATCATTTCTCGTCTTGAACGAACATATTCAGAGACATCTTCGGACCGAACTCGAAACAGACTTATCGCTTGTATGACCGATCTTGACTGTCACGCCTGTAATGGGGAGAAACTCAACCCAGCAGCTCGGTTCGTAACTGTAGGGGGAATTCGTCTTCCAGAAGTAAGTCGTAGTTCGGTTCACGAAGCTTACCAATTAATCAAAGCCTTCAACCCTGAAGCGGATGGCCCTCCAGAGCAATATGCAGATGTTCTCGAAACACTTGATGATAGAGCCCTTTTCATTGGAAATGAAATTCTCAAGGAAATCGAGAATAGACTCGGCTTCCTTGACAGCGTTGGACTCGATTATCTCACATTAGATCGTAAAGCAAACACGTTGTCTGGTGGAGAAAGCCAACGAATACGACTGGCAACACAGATAGGATCGAGGCTTACTGGGGTCATGTATGTTCTTGATGAACCCTCAATTGGCCTTCATCAGCGAGACAATGAACGACTTTTGGAAACATTACGCGAACTCACATCATTAGGCAACACACTCCTCGTCGTTGAGCACGATGAAGATACACTACGGCAAGCTGATTGGATTTGTGATTTAGGCCCAGGCGCAGGCCTCAAAGGAGGAAACATCGTTGCGAACGGAATACCATCTAAGGTCATGAAAGCAAAGGATTCTGTAACAGGAGCATACCTCTCAGGCCGCAGATCGATTAAGGTTCCAGAGAAAAGGCAGAAACCATCAAAGAAATGGCTTACAATCAAAGGCGCTCAACACAATAATTTGAGCAATATCGATGTTAAACTTCCACTCGGCTGCTTTACTTCTGTAACTGGAGTTTCAGGATCTGGTAAATCTTCACTTATCTCAGGAATCCTCGCCCCCTCTCTCCAAAGATACCTTCACAACAGCGAAAAACTTCCTGGAAAACACAAAGAAATCAAAGGTCTTGAACACGTTGATAAAGCCATTATCATCGATCAATCTCCAATCGGTAGAACGCCACGATCGAATGCAGCAACATATACCAAAGTCTTCGATGAAATCAGAAAACTCTTCTCAAATACAACACTAGCAAAGGAGAGAGGATATACTCCAGGGACATTTAGTTTCAATGTCAAAGGTGGACGATGTGAAGCCTGTTCAGGAGCAGGTTCAATAAAATTGGAAATGAATTTCCTTCCAGATGTTTGGATTGAATGCGACATCTGTAATGGTAAGCGCTACACGAGAGAATGTCTGGAAGTGACATGGAAAGGCAAGACTATCCACGATGTCTTGCAAATGCCTGTTGGTGAAGCAGTAAAATTCTTTGAACACCATCGCAAGATCCATCGAACACTCGAAACTCTTCATTCTGTCGGGCTTTCTTACATTAGGCTTGGTCAGCCAGCAACAACATTGTCTGGGGGGGAGGCTCAGCGAGTTAAACTTGCAAGTGAATTACGCAGACCTCCTCATAAACATACAGTGTATATACTGGATGAGCCAACGACTGGATTAGCATTTAGTGATGTTCAAATGCTCATTGACGTTCTTCTTGAATTACGATCTAAAGGCCACACCGTGATTGTTATTGAACATCATCTTGATGTTGTTAAGTGCAGTGATCACGTTATCGACTTAGGCCCCGAGGGAGGCGACCGCGGTGGCCAAATTGTGACTGCTGGAACGCCCGAAGAAGTTGCGGAAGAAGAGAACAGTTTCACTGGAAATTTCCTCAAAACACTTCTTTCTTCCCAGTGAAGCCCGCCGTAGTGTTCAAAGAGCGTATGCGATGAACTCTGTTTGGGTCGGAAGTCATGACAGTCCACGATGTGCGAATCGAAGTCACGCCTTTGCAATCAGAAGGGATGCGCGATGTACGCGGAGATGTTGTACGTCGGCAACTCATCGCCGACCATGGAATCGATGTTGGAATCGTCCGCAGCATCTGTGGCTATCTTGTCCGTAGCGAATACGACGCTGGTTCAATCACACCTCGTGTTCAAGATATCTTCTCTGATCCAATTATTGAATTTGGAGCAGTTGATACTTCAATAATTCACAACCCAGAATTCTTCTCCGAAGCACCATCGCTTTGTATTACAGTTGGATTCAAACCTGGCGTGACTGACAACCCTGGCGCTGCTGCAAATGATGGGTTTCAAGTGCTCTTTCCAGATGAGAACGCAGCGATATCTACCTACACAACATATGTCTTCACCAACCTTCCAACTACTGTAGACAATACTTGGCTTGCCTCAACACTCCATAACCCACTCATTGAGCGAGCAATTCTAGCAACTCAGGAAGATATCTCATCTGGAAATGCTTCAACCATCACGTTTCCAGACAGGCCAACAATCGTACGACAATCGCCTTCGATTATTGATTTGGAAGTAGCTAATGAGGAACTGATTCGCCTTTCGACTGACGGCTTACTCGCACTCAATCTTACAGAAATGCAAGCGATCCAATCTCACTACAGAATGCCAGAGCACCAAACAGCGCGCCAATCGGTTGGTATTTCCATCAACGCTCCCACAGATGTAGAACTGGAATGTTTGGCACAGACGTGGAGTGAACACTGCAAACACAAAATTTTCGCAAGTAAAATCCATCACGTTGATACAGAAACGAATGAAGACACCATCATCGATTCACTCTTCAAAACACACATTATGAACCCGACTCATGATATGGCAAAGGAAGTGGATTGGCTTCTTTCAGTCTTCCATGATAACTCAGGAGTTATCGCATGGAATGACGATTGGAGTGTCTGCATGAAAGCGGAAACTCACAACTCTCCTTCGGCACTCGATCCATACGGTGGTGCTATGACAGGTATCGTTGGCGTCAATAGAGACATCTTAGGGACGGGTCTAGGCGCAAGACCAATCGCTAATACAGATGTATTTTGCTTTGGCCCACCAGACTGGGAGGGCGACTTGCCAGACAACTTATTTCACCCATCACGTGTTCTTAGAGGGGTTCACGCAGGCGTTAGGGTTGGGGGTAATGAAAGCGGGATTCCTACGGTAAACGGAGCAATCGTATTCGATGACCGATATATCGGTAAACCACTGGTTTATTGTGGAACTATTGGAATAATGCCGAGAAAGTTGGCCGATGGCCGAGAATCTCACGAAAAGAACCCTCTGCCCGGCGATAGAGTGTACATGGTCGGTGGAAGAGTTGGGTATGATGGAATCCACGGAGCGACATTTTCTTCACTTGAGTTGACCGAAGAATCCCCATCTAGCGCAGTCCAGATTGGCGACCCTATTACACAGAAGAAAATGGTCGATATGATATTGGAAGCAAGAGACGCTGGACTGATTACTTGCATAACAGACAATGGCGCAGGGGGACTATCCTCGAGTATAGGAGAAATGGCAGAATACACTAACGGCTGTCAAATTGATCTTGGAAAAGTGCCCTTGAAACAAGAGGGCTTATCCTCTTGGGAAATTCTGGTATCTGAGTCACAAGAACGCATGACTGTAGCAGTCAAAGAATCTGACGTTCCTGCATTTGAAGCATTAGCAGATTTACACGAGGTTGAAGCAACATGGGTGGCAGACTTCACCAACACGGGGCTTTTCCACGTAATTCATGATGAAGACACAGTAGCCTCATTACCAATTGAATTCCTTCACGACGGAGTTCCACAACTTCGCCTAGAAAGTGAATGGAAAAAGCCAGTTCACACAGACTTTACCCCTCCGTCCACAGAAAGCCACACACCTCTTCTTCTTCGAATGCTAGG
>CAXDRT010000025.1:0-19152 GCA_963991835.1 uncultured euryarchaeote | reverse complement strand
AACGGCTCAAACCAATCGTTCAGCGCCTATGTGAAATTCTGACAGCGACCCAGTCTCCAGCAGTTGAAGCAAATGCGTTGTCAAGTGCGTCAGAATCTCTCAATCAACTTTCAATCAGAGGCGAACAACTTCACTGCGATGAACTATCACTGATTGCGAATCAGAATCTCCTCGAAATATTAAGAGCTCAGGCCGCAATTCGTTTAGGCCTTGCTAGCGTACGAAGTTCCGAATTAAGAACAGAGTCACGCGGGCTCCATCAGCGCTCAGATTTCCCCGATCAGGATGGCGAACAAATCCATCACAACCTTGTTTACAATGATGGCTCAACTGGAACACTCGCTTTAAGAAAAGGGCCATCAGGAAATTGGATTCTCAACCCTACATCTGCGGTTTGATTATTTGTAATGGATGATTGGTCGTTCTATGGCCGAGAAATCATTGTTCGAACACATCTTATCTGGTGATATTCCTTCACACAAGGTTGGCTCTGGAGAGGGGTGGTATGCCTTTCTCGATATTTTTCCAAGAAGAGAAGGTCACACGCTCGTGATCCCAACCACTGCAGCATCACGAATTGCCGATCTGTCAACTCACGAACGTTCACAGTTGATGGAAGGGGTTGCGGAAGTTCAACGCCTTTTATCAATAAAATTCGCAACGATAGATTTCACAATCGTCATTCACGATGGCCCGCTTGCGGGCCAAGAAGTACCTCACGTACATGCTCATGTTCTTCCACGAACAGAAAATGACTCTGGCAAGACATTGGCGGCCATGTGGCCTCCTCAAATGCAAGATACTGACCATGAGAAACTAAGTGTCTTGGCTTCAGAACTGCGCATGGAGGGGAAGTGAATGGCCAAAGGAGTTGCAGACTGGGATGGAGCAGTTGACCATCGAGGAGAGGCTCTGCCCGTTCTTTCCAAATCCTCTGCGAATATGAAGATGGAGAAATTACTGAACACGCCAATGCCCTCCTATGACAAGTCCACACCAGGGTCTTTCTTCTGGACAAAACTAGCATTCTTCTTCTGTCGAAGAACAGCCGCAAACCAGTTTCGAACAATTGAATGTACAGGTACTGAAAAGATTCCATCGGATCGAGGTTCGCTTTGCACATCATGGCACACGAATGGCCTCATCGATCCACTCGGAATCATGTTAGCACATCCAAAGGAATTCGTAATGGGGGGCCGTCATGATCTCGTAACTCGTCCAATTCTTTCTTTCTGGACTCGAAGATTAGCCGTACAACCTGTTGTTCGCAAAGCAGAATTACTTCGAGGAGGTTGCTCAGAGGAAGAGGCAACGAATCTTAATGGCCGTTCATTACTCACTCTTGCTACAGGAATTTCCAGCGGTTTTGCTTGTGTGCTTTTCCCTGAAGGAACAAGCCATGATCTGTCCCACATGCTCAGATTTAGAACAGGTCCAATGAGGACTGTCCTAGCAGCAGCAGCAATCGCAAAAGCGAGCGGAAACAAATGCCCCGTTCTCCAACCCGTTGGATTACACTTCCGAGTACGCCATCATTATCGAACAGACATGTGGGTGGAATTTGGTGATCCTCATTATCTTCCTGAAGAGCAAATCCCAGAAGACCTCATCGAAGCAGTAAAACAACGGCAATGGGTTGAACCTCCCCAAGAACTCGTTCGTTCTCTCAGAGACAACCTTCGTCCACACCTCCATCCTTTGACGCCGAACGTTTCTTCTTGGGATGAACATGGGGGCACACACCTGATTGCTCAAGTACAATCTCGTATTGAAAACAAACCACTTCGAACATGGAGAGAAGAAGTCATTGCAGCTCGAGAGGTTCGCGACAGATACCAAACAGAACTCGACCACATCGAATCGAAACCTGTAAAAATTGAACATCCAGTTCTCGATCAAGGAATAGAACTTCACAGAAAACTCGGTGAAAAGGATTTAGATGGACGGGATTTGAATAAGGATGCGACAGGATTGAGAAAAGGAAATCCTCTACGCTTAGTAGATGCTGCAATTCGAACGAGTGTTATGGCCGCGTTGCTCCCTATATTCATCGCTTCTCTGTCGATCCAGATGTCTTTAGGCCGGTACTTAGGTGATAGAACAGATGAAGGAGTCGATGCAAGAACAACTTACCAGTTCTTGGCTGCAATGTTTGGTTGCGTCCTTATGTGGCCGTTCATATCTCTTCTAACGACAGGTATGCTGTGGTGGTTCGAGAGTGAACTTGAAACAATTCTTTCGTTCGAATGGACTCAAATGTTTGGCGAATCTTCTGCAATGGTTGCATCAGCAATCCTCGTCGTGTATATCTGTTCCATCCCGACTTTTTGGTTAACTGGACGGATATTTGGATTTTGGTGGGATTCCTATGTTGATACAAAGAAAGCATTTAGACGTCTTACCGCCTCAAATGCTTACAAGAACGAACTGGAAGAGAAACTGACTCATCTTCGGCAAAGTTTACTCAGTGAGAAGCGTTGAGTTCAAATTCATCGGCCGCGAGGAATGACCATGGTGGATAAGCAACACATCAACGATATTCGCAAATGGCTTGCTAGCGAACGTCTCGAAATACGAGATAAAAATGATCCGCGAGCCGAAGCACATTTCCTCATCAAATACCCCCCTGGCCCCCAAGGTCATATGTTCGCAGTCGTCGTGCCAAAGGGCCGAGATTTAGTATTCGTCTCGAGTATGACCAGAGTTGATCTCGGTCAACAAGAGCAAATGAAAGAACACATGAAAGAAGAGTCAGAAGTGTGGAGCGAGTGGGTGCATGAATGTCGTCTGACATTGATGAAGGCTGAACTCGACTGGGGCATCCACATGGGTCATGATGGTAAAGAAAAACCAGGCCCCCTACAAGCATTCAATGTAAGCCTGCCAATTTGGAATGATGGATTGAACAAGAATGCACTAATGCACTCTCTACGAAGACTATGGCTTGCAAAACTCAGCATGATTCACGAAATTAAATTTGCATATGGCCCTGGAAAAGGTGAACCTGGACCTGTTGATGATTGGGCAAATCAGGAGAAAAAATCCACTTCAATCAATATGGCGGAGCCTGCAAAAATTGAGTTCAATGACACCATGCCGTTTGGGACAGGTTTAGATCCAGAAGAGTGGGCCTGAAAGCGATTCCACTTCCCTTTAATCTGACGCCTGAGGGGCGCGGTTAAGTACTGGACTTGTATGGTTCTAGGTACCACAGGTGATACTATGCGTCAAACAACCAAATCATTTACTCTCGTCAGTTTAATGCTCCTTTCAGCATTTTCTGGATTAATCATAGGAACAGAAGAAGCAGAAGCTTCACAAGTTGTCATTACAGAAGCCGTTCGTATCGTTGATGGAGGAACTGCATCCGATGCTCAAACCACAGTCGCATCCGACAGTGAAGGGAACGTACACGTCGTATGGACTCGAAACAATCAACACCTGTATTACTCCATGTTATCGCCTCGTGGAGAAACGTTGATCGATGCTACGCAAATCACGAATCCAGGACTTCACAAAGTATGGCATCCAGATATGGTCATCGATGACAACGATCGAATTCACATCGTTTGGGCAGATAAATCAGGTCAATACAAAATTATGTACACTTCACTAAATCCTTACCTCTCACCTTTGGATGGTATGGCTGCTGAAGACAGCAGCATCTCTCAAATCGATGACACCATTCTCTCCATGCGTGCTCAAGACAGAGACTGGCCATCAATTGATGCCGACAGCAAAGGCAACTTGCACATTGCATGGCAAGATTCCTATGACGAGCTTCAGATGTTCTTCAACCAACCTCAAATCTACTACACCATGATTCAACCAGAATTCGCTTCGGGAAGCGTTCTCACTCTTTTCGAAGACACTCTGTTAACGCCTATCATTGGTCACAAGGGTCACCCTGACATCGTTGTCGACTCAAACGATCTCGTTCAGATTGCTTGGGATGACACTCGAGGAGGCAAGGTCGAACTTGTCTTCATCGTTGACACATCAGGTTCAATGTATTCTGAATGGGCAGATGTTTGTACGGTTATTTACGGTGGAAACTTCGCAGCAGGAGGATACTTCCAAGGTTTGAAGCCAATGCTTGAAGAAGGAAACATGACCGTTTACGAGACCATATATGGGCTCGGAAACTCACTGCCTGGCGCTGCAAGCAGCGGTAACTGTGCAACGCACAACAAAAACGCAGGTCCACGTTCAACCGCTCTTGGAATTCAACCAGGTGACGACTCTGGCGGAATTAGAAAACTCCCAGGCACCGTATACAACGGCAATACTTACTCTGGATATTCTGGTGAAGATTGGGGCCCAGGAACAAACTGGGCTTGTTTGTCTTGGAAGGATGCTCAAGGAAACGTTCCAGGAAATCCGCCAACACAAGATGACCACAAATGGAATCCAAACGCAACAAAGATCGCAATCCCTATCTCTGATGAAGGTCCAAAAGATGGAGACCCAGCACAGCAAGCAGATGACACTACTTCGATAGAAGAGGCTCACGATAACTGCGTTATTGCTGGCGTCGTTCCAGTCGGAATGTATGGTCAAACATACGGTGGAGCAACAGGTGTTCAATCTCACTTCAAAGATCTATCACAATGCCCGAACGGTATCCAAAGCACTGCTACACGAAACTGCCCTGCCAACACAATCCGTTCAACAAGTGCTGGCGGACAAGTCTACGAATTCCCATCAGGAACTGGTGGCGCAAGTTCAATGGCTCTTCTCGTAGAAGCAATGGTTTACATTTCTACAAACAACTCCCGTGAAATCTACATGTCAGTTCTCGACCCATATGGAAAGATGGACAACGATCCAAGCTGGACCCCTGGTGTAGCAGGAACTGTTGTACAGAATGGTGGCTATGTTGAAGACACAGGCAAAGGATCAGAGGGACACCTTATCGTTGTGAATGACACACGTGTCACCATCGATGACGCTTACTCATTCCACCCATCTATCGGCGTAGACATGGAAGGTAATACGCACATTGCATGGATGGACGGCCGTGATTATGGATTTGAAAAGGATGTCAACTACGAAGTGTACTACACAAAACTTCGTCTGCAAGGCGCCGGAGAATTCGACGGTCGTGATGATGGATTATCCACATATGCTATCAAGAAAATTAACGATACTCCAATATCGAATGTTGAAACATACGCTGGCTTACCACAAAACTCTCCATGGGGAGGAAACTCAGTCTTCCCTTCACTCTTAACAGATGACCAAAACCAAATTCACATCGCGTGGGTTGACTCAGGTAACACATCTGCTGGTGAAGAAATCCAGTATGTTCGCCTCAACCACACCAATATGGAAGGCGATGGATTAACAGCACTCGATCCATGGGAAATTGTACCGATTACGAAATGGTCGTCAAACAAACTGGGTCCGAACTCAGGATATAAGCCGAGCATCGGAATGCCTCCAGCATTCTCAAACGATCTTGGTAGCGGAGCACACGTTGCTTGGTCTGATACAAACAAGTGCAACGATCAAGCCAACAACAACCGATTTACTATCTGCTACTCGCACGTCCTTACAGGACAAGTTGATGTAGAGTTTGAGGAAGGAGAAACCTTCTATCATGTGATTGAGCCAAGTGAGCAAACCATTTACAATCTGTCCATGAATAACTCAACTCCAGGTCCTAAGGATTTGGTTGCAGATACATACGGCCTCAACATCACAGGCGTCCCTACAAATTGGACAGCAACACTGTTCTTCGCTGATAACCATACTGCAATCTTCCCTGATACTGCAATCTTCCTCGAAGGTGGCGAATCCATTCGTTTCTACCTCCGAGTTCGAGCGCCGTCAATATACCAAGCGAATGCGGATGAGCTTGCAGAAATACGGGTTGATGCGAAGTCCTACAAAGATCCAGCAATTCGTTCTGAACTAACAACTCTAACGCTTATGGACGTGGTGCACGGAATTGATTTGGATACTTCGCACAGCGTTGCTGATGTCGAACAAGGACAGACAGCAATCTTCTCGATTACGATTACGAATACAGGAAACGTAGCTGATACATTCCTCTTCTGGGATCCACAAACCCTTGAAGGAAGACAAGAATGGCTACTGCCATTTGCATGGGACGTTAATTTCCCAATGAGTGTACAACTCGACCCTCAGCAGACTGTAACAAAGAACCTTGAGATCAATGTTCCAACCTCAGAAGACCCTGGTGCGTTTGTCATATTACTCAAGGGCTGGTCTGCAGGTGAGCCGATTAAGTCCGTAGAGAAAGGAACCTATGATATTCTTGAACTAGGGGTCTTTGTATCGATTCGTTCCTCGAACAACATCATGATGAACATCAGTGATCAATCAGCACGAGTCACGCCTGCGCCGTATATGCCTAACGCGCTTGAACCGAATTGTCATACCTTCGAGATTGATGTCACCAAGAATTTCGACTCTGGAGATCTTGTATTCACGACACCTGGAACTACAGAGAACGAAGATAATTGGACTATTGATGTCATCTTCCCGACAGGATTGCCTCTCAACCCAGATGGCGTCTCAAGGTCTTGGATTATTCTGAATGGAGATGAATCAAGAACTCATGAGGTCAAGGTAAAGATCTGTGCTCCTGATGATTCCATTGCAGGTCTTGGAAAGGCGGTAACACTCAAAGCAAACCTGAAGGGGTACCCGAAGATTTCTGCATCCAAGATTCTTCAAGTTGATATCAACCACGTGTACAAACTCGATACATCCATTGATTTGGGAGAAAACACTGACATGACCGTCAATCCAGGTGAATCGATTACACTTCCAACAACGGTCATGAATGAAGGAAACGGCCCAGACCGATTCGATTACACACTTGCCCGTGTTACTGACTCATCTGGCGTTGATGTCATTTGGGACATTGATGTACCACGGAATACGCTCGCAGAACTCGATGTAGGTTCAGAACAATTGTTCGAGGTTCTGATGAACATTCCTCAGCAAGTACCTGCTGGAGAATACACTGTAGTATTCAACACATACTCTGAACAATCCTATCCTGATGCATCAGGCCGTATGACACGATTGCGTGACGTTACAACATTGCAGGTAACTGTAAATGAATTCTATGACATGCAAATATCAATGGATCCAACCGTCGAAAACGATGTCAAAACCACTGCGCCAGGACGTATTGTTCGATTCGTTGTTAACATTACAAATGCGGGGAACGTCCCAGACGTTCCAACATTGGATAACCACACCTCAACTCGAACAGGGTCAGACCTCGTATGGACTGAAACCCCTGGAATGGGAACTCTTGACGGATGGGGCGTTTCATGGAAGATTCTACGGCAAGTAGGACTTGATTTGGAGAGCGAAGAAGACTGTGTTGTCACAGAATCAACATCAAGCTCACTTCCAGAAGACAGTTGTGTCTATCTTCAAGACATCAATGAATGGCGACTTCCTGAGATGGCTCCTTACGAAACCTACACCATGGTTGCAATCGTTTCCATTGATCCAGGCGCACAACTTCTAACAAGAAGCCTTGGATTGAAGGTTGTTTCAATGATGGGCGGCATGGAAGATGGTGGAGATCACGATGAAAGTGCTGCATGGGATGGAGACAGTCTTGATACTAATGAAAAGATAGTTACAGTAAGCCTCCGCGCTCCTGATTTGGTTGTTAGAGTTGCTGCAACAGACAAGAATTCAGCAGATGTAGGCGAATCCATACCAATCAGAATTGAAATTGTAAACACTGGAAACGTCCATGCCACAAATATCGAAGTTATTCTATGTGAATACGATGATGATGACATGAAGGATACAATCCGTAAGAACAACAACATGTGCGATGAAGACAGTATTGTCATGCGCCAAGAGATTGGAGCGATCGACAAGCCTGATGATTCACAGAAAGACGGGCGTGTTGTGGAATTGTACATGCTTTACCCAGTTACTGCTGGTACCAAGAACGTGTACGTGGTTGTTGACCCAGGTAACAACATCGTCGAAGCAAGCGAAGGGAACAACGTCCTTCGTATCTCGAATGAACTTGGATCCTCTAATCCGTTCCTCGATGTTGCAGGAGAAGTTGCTGGAAAGGTTGCTCTTCCAACAATGATTGTTCTTCTCACCTTTGCTCTCTTCGGTGTTCTCTTCCTTGTCGGAAAGGGACGCAGAGCAGACGTAAAAGACCGAATAGCAGAACAATCTTCTCTGATGTCTGTACTTGGTTCAGAAGATTCTGATTGAAGCCTAACCTAGCCACCAGCGAAGGGAGGTGTTGTCGCTAATAGCGACAACTTCACCAGATCTGTCCGAGCGTTGTCTTTCAACCAATTCTCGGACTCGAGTCATGACGGCAGAGATATCTTTCTCAGAAAGCTGTAATTCTTTTGCCATCAAACCAAGATCAGGCTGTATTCTTGGAGTTTCGATAAGAGCGTGCACCATTGTCCGCTGCGAGTAGTTTTCAAAATCGGAATCGACTGCAGCAGAAATACGCCCTCTAATCTGTTGATGTAAGGCGATTAAAGCATCCCGTTGCCGATCTAACGCTTCGAGTTGAACATTGAGTTGATCAAGATGGAGAACGCCTTCAGTAACGCTAATCTTTTTGCGTCCGCTGACTTGTTCTGCAATCGGTACGACCGAAGTTGGCAATTTCGCACTCAATCGAAGAGGGCCTCCAGATGGAAGTTTTCTTTTTTCTATCTTGAAGAGATCAGGGCCAAGATCAATTCGCAATGAGAACGCCTCCTGAACTCGGAAAATTGTTCTTGGCGGGCCTCCTTTTTCACTTGCAACTTGCATTTTTTCGACGAACCCTCCATTCTCTAATTCTCTCAAATTCTTCTTGATAGCCTGCTGACTGATTCCAATCAGTTCAGCCAACTGCATAGGGTAATGAGGTTCTCGAACAAGGCGTTCGAGAATTAGCCTACGGGTCTTATTTTGAAGAAGATTCAATGTTTTATCGAGGTCACCCATACTACTCAACCTGTAGTTACGTAGCGCCCCCCTCATTTGAACTCGTCGAAAATTTCGAAGGCAAAATCAGTCTTCATCCCAAGATTGCCAATCTTGGTTCTCTGCTTTGGGTATCTTTCGACTTGGTTTTTCTACTTCGACTTGGGTCTGCTTAGCGGGCTTGGGTGCTGCAACCGAACTTCCAGGAGAAGAAGGGAATGGATCTGGAACAGTTTCTTCTTCAGGAGTTGATGCAGAGTCTACATCCCCTCTCATCAGCGCATAGACTTGTTCTGTGGTCAGCATACTTCCAGCTGCGACGTGTTGCTGACCTCCCATCTGAGCCTGCGAAGGGGGATCTTTCTGGCCAACATATTCTCCTGTTCGAATATCGAAATCAAGGCCCTCTGTAGTCTCATTCCTCTGTTCGTTAAGCTGTGATTGAATGGTATCTGGAGTATAATCTGTTAGTGGCATGAGGTTGCCATCAGGTCCCACAACAACCATGACATTCTTCTTACGATTTTGAGAGAACGCTAAGAGAACTCCAGCCAATGGCAGTAAGAGAATTCCGAAACAGCACATGAATCCTCCAGCAAGTAATGATGTTGAGGAAAGAACTCCTTCTTCCATACTATCGATGGATGTAAACCAAATCGTTTCGTTTTCACAACTACCATCGCATTCAACTTCGAGAATGTATTCTCCTTCGTCAGAAATAATCCACGTTCCTAGAGTATCAAAGGACTGGCCATCACTTGACATTGCCTCCCAATCGAGTTTGCATTTGGATTCTGTAAGCGGGTCCCCAATTAGAGAGACATCAAGTTCAGCAAGAGTCAGGTTACCATCGAATCCAGTCCCAAAAGCACGGTAACAACCAGCATCATCTATTTCGATGAGAGTTTGTTGATCTGTTTCCGTGTTTATGACGGCAATGTTGTTGTTACGGGGGTCGAGTATATCGTCGACTGTATCCATTTGAGTGAGGAGGAGTACGCTGCCAAGAACGAAACAGACCAATGATGCAATCAAGATTCGGAAGGGCCATCGGCTCTTCTTCTGCTGCTCCATATTCACGTCGAAGCACCACTCCTCAAAGAAGGCTCGCTTTATTGAATCAGTTCAAACCGAGTTCTGCTAATTTCTCAGGCAAGTATGTATCGGTTACGAAATCCAGACCATACTTTGCTAACGATTGCTGCTCAGCTTTCTTTCCAAGTTCAAGCATCATATTGATTTGTTCTTGCCACCAGCCATCTGCAAATCGAGGATCGCTTAACTCAGCATTCAACGCTTCTATGTCCTTCTTTGAGAGGTCATCACTTGGCAAATCGTAGGCAAGAATATCGTCAGCAGTAATCCCCAGATACGTCGATGAAGGGGTTGCGAGATATTCTGATATGTGTGCAGTCTTAATAGCACCATAAGCGATTGAGGCAAAAATTCTGAAAGACCACGGATCACCGTCAAGGAAGACAACAACAGGCAAGTCCCATTCTTCACTCATTCTCTTCATAATTCTTCGAGTTGAACGTGCAGGCTGTCCTTTCAAATGGAGTAAAGCACAACCGAAATCCTCGTCAAAACCATTCTCAACTAAACGATCAAACATACCACCAGTCTCAATTGCCATGATAAATTTGACATCGTGCTCCAAGAATTCAATCTTCTCTTTTTCGACGTTGTATGGGACGCCATAACCGCTGTCTCCGACATCATCTCTTGCATTGATTCGCATCCATTGGCCACGGCGGTTTCGTTCACGTAAGGTGATGTTGCCAATCATTCTCGCCCCGTCTTCTTCTGGACGAAGTTTGAAATCTTCTCGCAGACATCGCGTTACGATTTCTAGATCTTCAGCAAGATTATTGCTCTCATTTTGGCCTTGGAATTTCCCGAGACCCCATCCTTCCGAAATATAGTACATTTCACGAAGCGTGGATGATTTACCGTCATCGATCATGCCCTCAATGAATTCAATAACGTGCAAAGCTCGAAGTAATTGCTTTGCAGAACCAAGGCTTGTTGCATCACGTATGGTCTGCTTTTTTCCATATTTGTAAACTCCCAGTTTAGGATCAAAACCAATATTATTCTTCGTTCGCACAGGTAATGTCATTGTAGGAGGATCGCCTTTGACAATACGGTCATACATTTCACGAACAACACCATGTAAGGCCAATTTTGTTTCTTCAACGGATTTGCGTACTGCTACCATTAGTAATCACCTCCAAACAAGGTTGTTTGTTTCATTTCTCCAGAATCTGTATCAGGAACCACTTGTGTTTCAGTCGATACTTCAACTTCAGGAACAACTTCCTCCAAAGGTGGAAGCGGTTCGTCTTCATCTGAATCGCTTAGAACATCTTCAGCAAGGTTTTCTTGCTCAATGAATGCTTCTTCTTGTCGTCGTATCTCTTCCAAGAGTTTCTCATCCATCTTGGTTGCACCAATGACTTCTTGGGATCCTCTGTAGAAGACATCAGTTTCATTCCAATCCCCCTTCTCCAAATTATCAAGACTGTAGGTGATTACAGTTTGAACCCCTGGTTGCAAGGTCTCAAGTTTCCACGCCCATACGCCTGTGGCTTCCTTCCGTCCACCGAGATCATTCCCTATCATTTTCGCACCTTGTTTTTCAGGCCAAGTAACCAGTATTGTGTAGGAACGGGCTCTTGAGGTGTAATTATACAAAATAATGTGAACGTCAGTCTGCTTTGTTTCTTTGTTCCACGTCGTTGTCGTTTCAGCAATGACTGCAGACATAATCTTCGTAATCGATGCAGCAAGATCAGGCACTGGGAGTTGGAGTAATGAAGCAGACTTCTCAGCAATTGCAGGAATAATATCGTTGATGAGTTCGAATTTTTCTCGTGTCTTACCCATCTTCTTCTTCTTTTCGAGATGCTTTCGCAAACCGCGACCCATTTCCAACATCGCTTTACGTCCTTCTTCCATAACGACTTCATTATCGGAGAGTGCTTCCTTTGCTTCAGAAGTAAACTGTACGTTTGTACTAGCAAGATGAACGAGAATGGCTGCAGGCCCCTTGGGCACGCCTCTTCCACCGGCTTGATCAAGCCCATATTGTCGCCAATCAACGCTTTCAATAGCTTTGGTCAATAAACAGCCTCCTTGTTGATACATTAGTGGGACACGATTTGCAAATCGAAGAATCTCAACAGGCTTGTCCGCAGCCATACCTTCTCCGAAGATCAGCCCAACTTCAATTTGGAATGGATTCCCTTGAGTAACACTCGGTGCTCGTGTCATGGTCGTTACAAATTTTGAATCAATTGTTTTTGAAAGGCCTTTCTTGATGAGTAATTCTTCAATTGGAGAAAGACACGAGGTTGGTGGATTCAGAAGTTTAACAGGCTTGCCTCGTAGCATACGCTCTCCTTGAAATGCTTCTAATAATGCTCGTATTTGATCGGCTTTGAGTGATTTCGGTTTCAACTTCTCTTCTAATTCTGCAACTTCACATAATTCCTTAGCAGCTCTCCCAGATACTCCTGAAAAATTCCTACGTAGAAAAGTTGTCATTCTTGATTCAGAGGATTCTCCGCATAGGCGTTGCAATTGTCCAAGTTCGATTCCATTAGGATGTGGCTTGATTGCCTCTACGCGACCAGGCAACTTCTCGGTTACACGCGGCCAGTGGTGTTTCTGGCCATCAGGGTCAATGAAAATAATATCAGCGTGAGGGTTGACAATGCTTGTCATGCGAAGATATTGCCAGACCGATTGACGCCCTTTCTGATATTTTGCTTTCATTCTGGTTCGAATCTTCAAACCATGAACTTTCTCGCCCCAATCTACACGATCTTGATTGGATTTTATTGCCTTATTTTTTCGCGTATCAAGTCCAATATCAACAGCAACTGCAGTTGCTTCTTTAGCAATCTTTGATTCAACATGCGTAGGATCTCCAGTTGTCAGTTGGGAATACATGACGACGCCAGTAATACCAATCCCCTGTTGCCCTCTCGACTGACGAATTGCGTGAAATCGAGATCCGAAAAGGAGTTGCCCGAATACTTTCTCTATGCTTGTACGAGGAATACCAGGGCCGTTGTCTTCAACATCGAGTTGAAGAATATCTTTTTTATTGTCCATTTTTGTAATTTGGACGACAATATCAGGGAGGATTCGAGCCTCTTCACAAGCATCTAGGGCATTGTCGACTGCTTCCTTAACCGCTGTTATGAGCGCTCTTGTGAGGGTATCAAAACCAAGGAAATGTTTGTTCTTTTCAAAGAATTCTGAAATAGCGACTTGCTTTTGATTTGCTGCCATTTTTTCTGCAATGCTCATATTGACACATCCGCCTCAGGTCCTCCTCCGTCAAAGACTTCGGGCCAGCAGGCATTCGCATACTAATGACGAGGCTACTTGATGTTTCGGCCAAATTTAGGTTTAGAAACCACGAAAGTATCGATTGCTAAAAGCATCAAATCGATGTAGTCAGAATTTTCTTCTTCTGTTCACGGGTACAAGTTAGTCCTTGTAAGCGTCTTTTTGCCCACCAACATCTGCTTTACGTAGTTCAGCAAGTTGCTTCAAAGCCTCCATCTGAACCAAAGGGTCTGTTGCGGTTGAGGCGATTTTTTCAAGAACAGAAATCGTATTTTCAGATGCCTTAGCATGTTGATCAAGTCGTTCTTTTTCTTGCTCGGCGTCTATTCTCATTCGCTCTTGTTTCTTTTCTTGAACTTGTTCAAACATTTCCATAGCACGTCGTTTTTTATGTTCCTTTGCTTCTAGGTCAGCAGTTTGTTCAAATCTCTGTTTGTCTGCATCTAACCTACTTACCTCAAGTTCAAGTTGAGCGTCTTTGAGTTTCTCTTCTCTACTAGCATCGTTTTGAGCTTGGGCCAATTTATTATTTTGCACCCATTGTGCAAACGTAAGATTACCTTCGTTCTCGAGTTTGAGGAGTTCGTGTTCGAGTTCTGCCTTATGTTGTGCCTGAACTCCAACAAGGGCTAAGCGCGCATTGATCTCATGCTTCCTTTGTTCTGTTTGAATGAGATGATTTAGTTCTAATTCTTGTCGATCAGAATCGGCCTCTTTGGAAAGTGTAATTCTCTCAAGATCCTTCTCATTTTGCAATTTTTGTTCAGTGACGGTTGTGCTCCATATGACATGAATTCCTCTATGTTGAAGTCCATATTCGTCAAAGGAAGATCGTAATTCGGATTTGAGATGGAAACACAAGTCTTCGTTTACTTCAATGGTTCTCATCCCTTCAGAATTCATTTCTTTCAAGAAACTTATTGTTTTTGACTGAACAATTGAAGTAAGTTCTTTTGCGATATCACTCGCATGCACCGAAACAACACCCTTCGCAGGAAATGTAAGTAGTCGGGGCGCAGATTCACGAGTAATCTCAACCTTCATTGACACAAGGCAATTAATCTCATCTCCTTGGTTAGACTGGCCCCTCACTTGTACCATAATCTGGTGAGGTCCTGTAAAGCAGAACATGAACGATCGCTGTGGATTTTGCTTTCCAAACAACTTGCCAATCATTCCGACCTGTGGATTTACTTCCATGTGCTGTTGTGAGACTGAGCCAACAACCTTTCCGTTCTCAAGAACGACACATATTTCGTTTGGTTTCAATGTCACTTCAGCCTGTATAGGGACTTTGCTAGCAAGCATGTATTGGGCAATTACTGTTGGGTTTTCTCTCCATCTAAAGTGCATTTTTTTCACCGTTTTGTTAATCCATCAATGAACATATTTCTTTCCAAAAATCTGTTCCTGCATCGAGTTATTGATTGGTTCCATTCAGAGATTAATCCTATCAAGACATCTTCGTTAACCGAAACAAATTTTTCAGCAACCGCATTTACTAATCGGGTACAGTCAACCATTGACTGAAGAGTTTCACTGTCGTGCTTCACCAATTTCTTAATCGCTTTTGACTTCAATTTACCGATTCCAGAATGGCTTGAGACATTTGATCCAGATATTGAGAATTGGATTTCTCGTTGGAATATATGGAGGGTATCAATGATGCCGGAAAGAACCTTTCTTGCGGATTTATATTCCGCCGTATGGGCGTCTGTTTGCAGTTTTTCAGCATGACGGGCCAACATCTCACACCGTCTTCCGAGTTCTGCCCTTAGGGCATCGTCCGATTTCATGAACCGTCCTTTATCATAACCGTCGTAAACCAACGAAGTTATTTGAGGCAAAAGTGCCCGAACAGCTTGTATGGCCATAGCGGTTTGACCTATTTCCACATAAACACCTAGATTGTGAATAGAACACTTCTATTTGAAATTATTTAGTAAAATAAACGAAAGAGTAGAATGAATTTCCAAAAATGCGGCATCGAAGGGTTGGTTAATCTGGACAGTATACGTGCTCTATGGCAGATAAGATACTAAGCCCCGATGGGAAATTCATGTGGACTGGTTCCGAATGGATTCCTGCTCCGCCAAGTACGCCCGAGCAACCTCTTCCAAACACACTTAGTATGCAAGACTCAGTAATGAGTGGCGACATCGTTCATAACACTACGATTAACAACGATGTAACAGCCGTAACATCTGCAGTGATTGAAGCCCTAAATCACCTCGGCGTCCTCAACCAAGAAGACCGGATTGCTGCTCCAGTTCCACTTATGGAACCTGTTGAATTACCAGCTTCTTTCCAACTTGGAGACCATGTTGAATACCACAGCCCCACGAATCAACGGTGGCTGGATCGATGCCAAGTGATTGGAATTAACCCGGATGGAACGTACCAAATTGAAGTTCCGTATACTGATCAAACACAAGTTAAGCCAGCAGTGGTCATAGGCACTTCTCCAGGAACAATACGTCCTGCATCGCCTCCTTACAAAATAGGTGATAAGGTACTGGTAGATTGGAAAAGTTATGGCACATATTACCCTGGGAAAATTGCTGCTGAATACGAGGACCATACATTTTTGATTCATTTCGACGATGGGGACGTCGAGGACAAAGTCGAATGGAAGCGGATTGAAAAACAAGGTGACAATTCCATTGAAGTTCAAGAGTATGTTGATCGGTTATCAGAAGCAGAACAAGATTTAATTGAAGCGTTTAAGGTATTCGATAATGATAACTCTGGAACCATTTCTGCGGCTGAATACTTCACACTCCTGACAGAGCAAGGAGATAATCCCCTTTCTGCTGAAGACGTAATGAATGAATTTCAAGAGTTAGGAATTACAGAACATTCAGAAATAGATTATCGGGAACTCGCTAAATATTTGGTTGGTTCGGAAAATGCCACAGTAGCAGCCCAAGTGAAACCAGAGGTCATTATTCGTGATGCAGAAATTCTAGATGGCCGACTTAGCGGTCACGCATATGCGCACCCAAAACTCGGCGAAGGCCCAATCAGAAGTAGCGATATTGTTGCAATTAACTACGACGAGCGAGCGACAGCACATATCGAAACCATGAACACGCTTTATGTCGTTGGGCCAACGGGTTGGAAAGAGATACCGCCCAATCACCCATTTAACGATATAAATAACCAGTTTTACACAGTCCAAGGCGCTGGGACATCGAAATGTAACGGCACATTTCTTCCGGCTACTGAGTTTGACGGTGTTCTTAGTTACATCAACGGAGACGTCTTACTCCTCAGGTGGAAAATGGGCAATGGAGATCAATGGTGGTATTTGGCCGACCGCAACAGTCTTGACAGCAAACGAGGAGACTATTATCGAGTCAAATCATCATCCGATACCCCGCCAAGTACAGGATGGGTAAGCGACGATCAAACTGAAGGCGTGGAGCCGTATCCAACTGTGGGCAACACTGGAGACAGATCGACCAACAATTCATTGTTTGCTGGCCAACAAGTAAAGGTTGAATGGAACGGAAGTTGGTGGGATGCTCTAGTAAGAGAAGTGGATGGGGAAAAATACCTGATTCACTATGTTGGGTTTGATGCTAGTTGGGACGAATGGGTTCATTCAAACCGAATCAAAACCACATCTTCATGATTCTAATAGCATGTCAAATTCATCTTGATTTTCCTTTTGTTTTAGTTTCTCTAAACAAGGTTTCATCCAATATTTCCACCCAAGGCCAGCAAATATGATTGCAGTAGCAACATCCCAAATGTAATGCTGCTTAATGATCATTGTCGATGCGACCAAGAGAAGCCAACAAATCAACAATGCTGAATGAAGCACCCTCGCTCGAGTGGAATCAGGAGGGAACCAATATCGTAAAACAAAAACAACCTGCATACTTTGAACTATGTGGAGAGAAGGCCAAGAATTCCATGGCGTATCAATAACATGCATCATTACGAACAAAGGCTCCCAAACAGTTCCTTCGGTATCCACGACGAGATGGCGCAAGTCGATTTCAACTGGGAGAAGAAAGAAAATAACGAAAACTATCCAACAAGATATTAACATCATTTGATGGAAAATAACGTTCTGCCTCAACATAATTTTATTTTTGCAGCCCAACCATGCAGATATGGGATAATAGAGATACAGTGTTAGATAGGGGACAATCATCCAAGCCCAAAAAACCATATCAAGGTCGTATTGGGTTGATGGGTCAAATGCTGCCCAATCTCTCATCGATGTCAAACGGTTGATTATTGCATAGGGAATTGCATTGAGAAGAACCAACGTCCCGATAATGGCATATGAGATCCGTCGACCATTCAAACTGGAACGATTCTTCCAGTGAGACCGCCAAATCTTCCAAGGTCGCGACCCCCAGGTTAAGGACATTATTTGTGGTCAAATACCTGAGACTGTAAATATTCTGCATAGAACCAGACTTTACAATGCCTGTTCTTTCCAAGAACTAATCTGCCCAGTGAAAGCACTCGTCGCAACCGTAAGTGGACTTGCGAGATACAATTTCCCAGGTCCAGAACGGCCTTGGAAGTTACGATTGATTGCAGAGACAGTCACTTGATCTGGAGTCATAGAAACACCAGGGCCTGCGCCAATGCAAGCACCACATCCTGGATCGATGAGATTGACTCCTACATCGAGGAAAAGCTGATGCCAGCCCTTGGAAACTGCAACATCCTTGACAATTCCAGAACCATACTGAATGTAAAATTCAACACCATCTCGAACGGTGAGTCCAGAATCTTTCGCAGCCTGACAGACCTGAGCATAATAGGCAATATCGTCAATTTTTCCTGCAGTACAAGAGCCGCCATAGGCGATATCTATTGACACATCACCGAGTTCATCGACGTATGCGCCATTTGTAGGATCGCTTGGAATTCCTTTGTCAGGATCACCAGGGTGTGCAACCATAGGACGTATTGAAGAGAGGTCGATATGATGGACTCCTCCATGGTACACAGCGCCTTCATCGGGTGCAACTGCGCGTTGCCTTTGTTGAATCATATTGAGATGAGGCATTTGGGTTTCCATCCAGTTGAAGAGGATGTCATCTGCTTCACAAATACCAGTTCTTGCAGAGCATTCAGTAGCCATGTTGCACAATGTCGCCCGTTCATCTGCTGATAGAGAGGTTAAGCCAGGCCCACCAAATTCCATTGATCGATTCAAAGTTAGTTCTTTACGAGCATGATCTGCAAGGATGAAGAGAATGACGTCTTTTGCAGTACAGCCTTCGATCAATACTCCCGAAAGTTCGAATCTGATTGATTCCGGAACTTTAACGAATGTAAATCCAGCAGAAACAAGGTTAGCATATTCAGTTGCTCCAACTCCCCAAGTCAATGCATTTGATGCGCCGCCCATGCAGGTGTGGGAATCTGTAGCTTGAATGAAATCTCCAACTTCGATAAATTCTTCACGCGCAACTTGATGGCAAATACCGGGTGAAACCCCGTCCTTTGCAGAATAGTCGCGCACGCCAGTGTGTTTTTGGAAAGCAACCTGCAAGTCTCGTAGGGTCTGCACTTTATCCATGAAGGGGACAAACTTGGGGTTGTGGTGAGCATAAAGCAAGTGATCTTCGAACACCGCAAATTTACTCGGGTTTGGTAGTGCGTAACCTTCACCGTATTCTTCGCTGAGGAAGGTATGAACCTGTGCTGTTGTAAATTCGTGAGAATACCCGCCCTGAACCTGAGCAATCACGGGGTCATCGGGTTTGACGCATTGGCCCTCGGATTGGCCAACAAGGTTTCTCGCAATAATTTTCTCGGCCATGGTCATTGGCCGAGGAGGCGTATCCATTGTAAAAAGTCATT
>CAXDRT010000024.1:0-19273 GCA_963991835.1 uncultured euryarchaeote | reverse complement strand
CTACAGCAGGGCCTGCTACAGAAACAGGTGCGGCCACAGGCTTTGGTTCAGGCTCAGGAGCAGCAACAGGTTCAGGAGTTGGTTCTGGCTTTGTTTCAACTTCTTCTTTGACAGGTGCTTCTTCGGAAGCAGAAGCGTTTCCGTCTCCATCCACATCAAATTCGATGCACACAACACCGACTGGAAGAATATCTCCCGCCTCTCCGATAATTTTACTCACAGTTCCATCGCATGGAGCTGGAATCTCGACAGTTGCTTTATCGGTCATAACCGAGAGAATGGGATCATCTTCTTTGACGGAGTCTCCTACTGAGACCATCCATTCTACAACTTCGCCTTCAACGACGCCTTCTCCGATATCTGGTAATTTGAATGCAAATGTTCCCATATTTATTCCACCTGTGTTTTGTTTATTGCATCAGCTATTCGCTGAGGACTTGGCATGTAATCCCATTCCGTTGTATGTGGGAATGGTGTGTCCCATCCGGTGACACGTTGAATCGGTGCTTCGAGATGATAGAAACATCTCTCTTGAATCGATGCGCTCATTTCTGCTCCGAAACCGCTGGTTTTAGGAGCCTCATGGACGATAACGCATCGTCCTGTTTTCTTTATTGAATTGACAACAGTATCTCTGTCCCATGGGACTAGCGTTTGTAGGTCGATCAGTTCACAGTCAATACCTGAATCTTTTATCGCCTGTTCTGCAACATGGACCATTGTACCATAAGCAATAACAGTGCAAGCATTTCCTTCTCTAACGACTCTTGCTTGTTCAAGAGGGACTGTGTAATGTCCTTCAGGAACCTCTGCATCTGGATGACCTGACCATGTTGGAACATTGTGCGGGTCTCCGTAGAAAGGACCTCTGTAACAGCGCTTTGGTTCAAAGAAAATCACAGGATCATTGCATTCGATTGCAGACAAGAGCAGTCCTTTTGCATTGTATGGGTTTGAGCAATAGACGACCTTCAAACCAGGTGTGTGTGTGAATTGGGCTTCTGGAGATTGTGAGTGATGATGTCCTCCCTTGATTCCACCACCAGCAGGCGTTCTGAATGTGAGGGGTGCAGTGAATTCTCCACCTGAGCGATGTCGGACCTTTGCAATTTCATTGACAATTTGGTCATACGCTGGGAAAATATAGTCAGCGAATTGAATTTCTGCTACTGGACGTAATCCATTGAGTCCCATGCCCATTGCGATAGCAGCGATTCCTCCCTCTGCAAGAGGTGAATCAAACACTCGGTGTGCTCCGTATTCCTTCTGTAATCCTTCTGTCACTCGGAAAACGCCTCCAAAGAAACCGATATCTTCTCCAAAGATGACCACGTTTGGGTCTTCTTTCAACGAGATCGACAATGCCGAGTTAAGAGATTTGATCATATTCATGTCAGCCATCATCTCACTTCCCGAGTTCCTCTCTCTGTTCTTGGATATGCCAAGGGACGGTCTCATAGACTTCTGTGAAAATTGTTGATGCAGGTGGATAGGGTCCTGATGCAAGGTCTCCAAATTCACATGCTTCTTTGTAAGCTGACATTACATCATCGTCAATTTTCTGTGCAAGTTCAGAATGCTTCTCTTCATCCCATACATCGATCGAGATGAGATGGTCTTTCAATCGTTGAATAGGGTCTCCACCGGGCCAGCATGTTGCTTCATCATTTGGCCGATATGCAGATGGATCATCCGAGGATGAGTGTGCACCTGCCCTGTATGTGTATATTTCGATATGAGTCGGGCCATGGCCTGCTTCTGTACGTTGACGAGCCCATTGCGTAATGCTGTAAAGTGCAAGGAAATCGTTCCCATCTACCCTAAACGAAGGAATGTCATAGGCTAAACCTCGCTCTGCGAATGTCTTTCCACCTGTTGCAAGATTAGAGTGGGTTGAAATTGCCCACTGATTGTTTACCACGTTGAGGATAACTGGAGGTTTGAATGTAGAAGCGAAGTTGAGTGCATAATGGTAGTCGCCTTGAGCGGATGTTCCGTCTCCAAGCCATGAGATGCAGACTTCGTCCTTTCCTTGGTAAGCACTCGCCATGGCCACACCTACTGCTTGTGAGAATTGAGTTCCTACAGGAGATGAGATCGAAATGAATCGGCCTTCTTTGTACGTGTAATGAACTGGCATTTGTCGTCCTCGAACGTTATCTTCAGTATTACCAATGCAGTGACAGATCATACTTACCATGTCCCGGCCACGTACGAATTGAGCCCCTGGTTGTCGATAAGAAGGGAATATCCAATCTTGTTCTTTTAGTGCCATCGTTTGTGCAATAGCAATCGCTTCTTCTCCAAAAGATCGCATGTAGAAGGAGAGTTTTCCTGTTCGTTGCATCTTGATCATTCGGTCGTCAAAAATACGCAATCGCATCATGTATTCTAGTCCCTCAATCATGGTCGCTTTATCGAGATTAGGATTCCATTCCCCTTTTGCTTCACCGTTATCGTCGAGAACTCGAACAAGTCCTCTAGCGTGCAAGGTTGTCTCGTCGGAGGTACATGTGGCTGGATCTGGTCGGTTGAGGTCTTCTGGTTGCTCCTTGAATGAGCCTCCAAAATCAGCCTTTTCACCAGGTCTAAACGGAGGAATTCCGATGGTATAAGGCGCTGTTGTCGCCGTTCTTCTCTCCGTCATTGGTTCACCTCACTATGACTCGGCATTAAGGGATGTTGGTGATTTACTATGGGTTGAACTTTCACATATGCTCCTGGCATTTCCTCTTGATTGGTTTCATCCAAGGTTTTCCTCATGAGCAATCCTGCTTTGTACGAAGAACGCACCAATGGTCCACAGGCGACGCCTGAAAAGCCCATTTCGATTGCAGCTTCAGTCCACTCATCATAACGCTCTGGTTCAGGGAATCTATCGACTGCAAGGTGTTTTTTTGATGGCGCAAGATACTGGCCTATTGTAAGCAAATCAACATTGGCTTCTCTGAGTAGTTTCATTGCCTCAAGAACCTCATCATCTGTTTCTCCAACACCGACCATAATCGATGACTTTGTGATGATATCTGGGCGGAGCCGTTTTGCTTCCCTCAGTATCTGAATGGATTGGTTGAACGATGCTCTTGGGTCGCGAACAGTGGAATCCAATCGGGGGACGCATTCAACATTGTGAGCGAAAACTTTCAACGGACTTCCTTCAAGCAGATGGGCAAGATCGTCCAAATCGCCTGCTAGGTCAGAACAAAGAAGTTCGAGCGTAACTTCTGGCGAAGATTCGGCAACAGCAGCAAGGCATTTTTTGTAATGGTCTGCTCCTGAATCCTCTAAATCATCCCTGTTGACTACCGTGATTACTGCATGACGTAAGTTCATTGACAACACTGCTTCTGCTAAATGTTGAGGTTCATCTTCATCAAGGGGGGGTGGTGTTTTGCGAGTTCCAACCGCACAGAAACGGCAACCTCTGGTACACTCTTTTCCTGCGATCATGAATGTTGCATCACCGCTTGACCAACAGTCGTGAATGTTAGGACATTTTGCCTCTTGGCAAACCGTATGGAGTTTGTTATCTTTTACAGCATCCATCGTGTCATTGAACGTTCGTTGCTGTTTTCCAGATGGGAGTCGTGTTCGAAACCAGTTTGGTAAACGGGGCCTAGGTGCTTTAGGTGATGCCATTTTTAGATTTCTAGCCATTACCTCGCACCCCCGTTGTACTCGCCACATGAACGAACATCAAAAAGGTGCGCAGGGAGGAAATCATGTGTTTTTGGAATACGAGCATTGATGAATGGGAGTTCTCAAGGAGTCTCATGGCCAATCCAACTGTACTCGTGACGGGTGGCGCTAAGCGCATAGGCAGGGCTATCGTTGAGCATTTTTCGGCCAATGGTTATTCCGTAATCATACATGTTTCTTCTTCTCTGGAAGAAGGAAATCGACTTGCTGAAGAGTTGCGAACCTCTGGGAGAAAGGCCGATGTCTTACAAGCAGATTTGATAGATGAGGGTGCTACGGAAACACTCGTTGAACGTGTTGAAAAGCATCCATTCGTTACCGAACGAGGTGGGCTCGACGTTCTGGTTCACAATGCCTCAATATACAGTCAAATTCCAATCGAAGATCTCACGGTTGAAGACATGAGAGTTATGAATCGATTACACGTCGAGGCGCCGCTACAATTGACCCAAGGATTGTCTCTATCATTGTCTTCTATAGAAGGTAGTGTGATTGCTCTTACGGATACTTCAGAAGGCCAACATTGGGAAAAGTTGTCTCATTATACCGCGAGTAAAGCGGGATTACGCCAACTCATGTTTGGGCTCGCAGGAGAACTCGCCCCCCATGTTCGGGTCAATTGTGTTGGTCCTGGTGCAATTCTTTCGGCTGATTGGGAACAGGAACATTTCGACAAAGTCTTGCAGAGAGTTCCTTTGCGACGTTCAGGCACACCCAAGGACATTTCATCTGCAGTTTACTTCTTGGCAAATGCATCATACATCACCGGTCAAGAGCTGAAAGTTGATGGCGGCTGGACACTTTCCCCATAGGGAAGGATTTCATACATCCTTGTTCCCAGCGGTATTATCGAGGTGGCTGAGGTGGTCAAAGGCGCCGGGCTTAAGATCCGGTCCCAGATGGGTTCGAGGGTTCAAATCCCTCCCTCGATACCATTTGCAATCGTCGGTGAACGTAGATTGTTTACACAAAACATCCAAAACGGTTTAACGCCTGCTGCTATCCCCTAACACAAGGGTTGTCTTGACTATGTCTTCCAACAGGTTTGTTTTCTTGGTACTGATTTCGCTTCTTCTCATGGGTGTTCCCCTTGACAATGCAGAGCAATCAACGTTTTCTGAAACTGAAATCGTCTCTTCTGTCGGCGAAAATTTAGAGGATTATGAATTGTTCTTAGATTTAGTCGATGGGGACGACACGATTACGACGATTCAACCCGAAGGCAATCAAATAGAAGATAGTTTACTCGGAACTGGGATTCAGTTTGAATCAGAGGAAATGATTTCCGATCTAACCATTAAGGGAAAATCCAACGATGAGGTAAAGGTTCTCGTCTTTTTGAAGTGGCGTGCAAGCCAGAATACCTCTACTGCTGAGGCTTCCTTCAAATTATATTCTGGTAGTAACCTGGTTAAGCAGGTTACTGAAGATTTAGGCGATCCACAAAGTGCAGGCCTGTTTGGAGGAAGTGATAGCTGGCAACCTTACACGATACTACTCGATGTTGGTTCCTCAGGATTTGTTGTTGAAAACGGTGACCGACTTTCGTTAGATATCGAAGCAACCGCTTCTTGTGAGGGTGGGGGCGATGGTAGTCCATTTGGAGGCTCAACCTGTGAGGTTGATATCGCATATGGAGGAACTGTAGGAAACGAATATTCACGCTTAGAATTACGTGCGAATGCTTTGTCTGGGTCTCAAGTAAAGGTTCACTACGAAGGCGAAGGTTGGTCCGAGGTTGAGGTCACAGAGTGGTCCCCCACACATCGTATTGAGATGCGTACCATGCAATTCAGCGTTGACGTTCGAGATGCTTTCGGAAGAGAGGATATTGAGAAGATTGAACTGGTCCTGAGCACTCCTAACAATGCCAACACCGTTTTTGAAAAGGAATTTACAGATTCTGATTTGAAACTGGATAACGATGGACTTGTTGGCAATTACTCTTTTACCTACGATTCAGGGATTACTCCTGGTTTGTATCCTTTGACAATGGTGATTACTGATGTACAAGGTCACTCGATCAATTATGAGCATCCTCTTGGCATGACGTTCTTGGAGCATGATATCTACTTGGATTTCCCTTCAAACCAAATCGGTCGTCTTTTGGTTGCACCAGGCCAAATCTCAACCATTGAGTTGTCTTTGGAACATACTGGTTCACTAACTTCTGATTTGACAGTTCAACTTGAATTACAACAATCTCTTCCATCAGGATGGTCTGATCCAAGTTGGTCGAATCCAGGAGGTTACACGCTCAACGGTGGTGGCTCCTCTGTTCGCCCTGAACTGACCGTAGAGGTGCCAGATGACTTGAGTGGAATTAACGAAAATTACCAAATTGTAGTTGAAGCCCGTGCATACGTTTCAAATGGAGCAGGAAGTACTGTTGAAGTGAGACTTGTCTCTCTTGAAATCGATGTAGAAAAAGTCAATCAATTCGGAGAGCCTGATATCGAAGTATACGAAGATGTGGAGCAACAAATCCAGATTTATGACTCCAACCGCCTTGATTTCTATAATGAAAATTTATCCCATTATGTGGATTATGACGAAGTGGGAGATTTCTATCTAAAAATCACCAATGTCGGCTTTGATGATGACACTTACCGCCTAAGAATACAAGAGATTCCTGTCGCATGGAGTGTTAAGTTCTTCATCAATGGAACTGGGACAGAACTTACTGAGCAGGGTATAGACTCGCTAACTCCAATCGTTGGACAAGGTGAAATTCTTATGATTAAAGTGGAGGTTTATCCTCCTGAGGAGAGAAATGCTGTAGACATCGGTTTGCTGAGATTTACTGTTACTTCTGACGGTAGTACTGAAGAAACACTCTCGACATCTGTTGGCTGGACCGTCCATCGAACCTTTGGGATCCTTGCTGAAGTGATCTCCGACTCAGATGCAGGTACACTCGGTACTGTTGGTCCTGTCTCACCAGGTTCGACGGTCGTATACAATGTTCGTATTACAGATTCATCTGAGAATGCTGGGACAACAAATTGGGTCATCAAGAATCCATCTGCTGTCCAAAGAAACATCGATGAAGATCCAGGGTATGCAACTTGGATGTATGATGTCACAGATGTCGAAGGAAACATCGCCCTTGTCGCTTCATTGACAGGTGGCCAATATGTGGACATCAAAATCGAAATGACTGTGCGTCAACAGGTCGAGGCTGGATTACATACTATTTACATGCAAGTTGCAGAGGAAAGTGATGGTAGTGAAGATCCGCGCTACTTCGACTTACCTCTCACAGTTGAGATCAGTAGCGAGGTCGAACCTGGTAGACTCGCTGTTGAGCAGAAGACACAAGCGACACGTATTGGTGCTGGAGAAACACTCGATGTCGAGTACAGAATTGAGAATCAAAACAATGTAGAACTTAACGTCATTATTACCCTCGACACGCCAGAAGGGTGGGACGGTTCTCTTGACGGAGGCGAGTTCATATCTCTCTCACTCCCAGCGTTTTCAACCGAGGATTTTACTTTAGAAATCACAGCACCAAAGAATGTAAAGAATGGCCAATTGGTTGATTTCCAGATGACAGTCGTGCCAATGGATGAAGAAAATCCGTATCCATGCAACGCAGAGATTTGCTACACGCAAGAACCAACCTTTTCTTTCAAAACAGAAAGTTCGGGAATCGTGAATGCGATTCTCAGCGAGTTGTCTGATCCAGAACCAACAACAATGGTGATGTTCCTTTCCATCCTCGTGCTCCTTGGATTCGGATTATATCGACGTGGGCAGAATAAGATGAAAGCTCAATTGTATGCTTCAATGGTTGAACCAACCGAAGTGGCGGAAACAGAACCTGAATTTGATTGGGATGATATTGAATCATCCTCTTCTGTCGATGAATCGTTAGAGGTTGAATTGGAACTTGTTGAGGTTGAAACCGAAGAAGAATCTCTTTGATTGTATGAACAACGCACCATTTCCCTTATGTGCTATAGGGACGACCATAGAGCATGATTGATGCGGACCCGCTGAGTAATAAAGCGCCGAGTTACGTGGGGATTGATCGTTCTCGAAGAAGAAATGTGGCGCAGTCCCTCTTTCTTGTCGTCTTGATGATAGGCTCTACGTTCGCTGCAATCGATTTTGTTTCTGTTGATGTAAGTGCTGCGTCAGATCAAGATGGCGATGGCCTGACTTATGGCCTAGAATACCTCATCAATACAGCAGCTACCGACTGGGATTCTGATAATGATGGTCTACCAGATGGTTGGGAATGGAAGTATGGATTAGACCCACTTTCATCAACTGGTGGTGATGGTGCAGTTGGAGATCCAGATGGCGACGGTATGTCAAATCTGCAAGAATATTCCTATCTTCAACCAACCAACTGGGATAACAGTGCAACTCCAGGCGTCCTTGACAATGGTGTATGGTGGAATGGAACCATTCCAGTCAATGACTGGAATGAAGAAGATGCTATGCAATTTAATCAGCCAAAATGTGGAGATACAGGAAGCGATGGGCAAGGAAACGTGATTCTTTGTGATGAAGACCCTGTCGGAAACATCTGTGCAAACAATTTTGATGATGACAAAGACGGGCAGATTGACGGTTCAGATTCGGATAATGATGGCGATGCTGATTGTTCATCAGATGATGATGATGGTGATGGAATTGCTGATGAAGACCCGAACGGATGGGATACTGACGGCGACGGAATGCCAGATGGCTGGGAAGCAGCTAACGGTTTGAATGCAACCAGTGCCTCGAATGCAGATGGCCCTAATGGCGATCCTGATAACGATGGTCTAATCAATCTCATGGAATATGTGAACCCCAGTTGGACAACAAACTGTGGCGGTGTACCATGTTTCCGTCCAGGGCCTGATGGTGTTCCAACAGAAACAGTATCTCCTTGCGACCCTGTCCAAGGCATAGGGCCAGGTGCCTGTGCTACCTTTACCGCAGAAGTTGATGGTATTACCTCAACCAATCCTCAAGATAGTGACTCCGATAACGACGGATTGAATGATTCCTATGAGGCGCTTACGCTACTAACCGACCCAACGAGTTCAGATACGGATAGCGATGGTATCTCAGACGGTATTGAAGTCAACGGCGCATACGGAAACCCAGCACAAGCATCAGATCCTCGAGACAACAATACCGATGACGATGCATTTGATGATGGTGAAGAAGATGCGAATGGTAACGGAATTGTAGACGCAGGTGAAACCGATCCTACTCGAAGAGAAGATTCTGGTGACGAAGACAATGACGGTATCCAAAACTGGGAAGAGAACCTCAGTTGCACTGAATGGAATGTTGCAGATACTGACTTTGGAGGCATCAATGACGGTGATGAACGCAACGTTAGCCACGGAACTGATCCATGCGATTCCCTTGTCGATTTCTCCACAAGTTTCGTTTCCTACACCTCGAGTTCAAATCAACTACAAGTTACTGATGCAAGTGGATTCAATCCTAACGGAGGTATTGGATTCTACAATGCGTCTGGGACTTACTCCACATTTGCCTATCAAAGTGTAGTAAACAATGTGATGCAAGGTGTCGCAACGGGCCCTACAGGTACGCCAACGTCTGTAGACAACCGCAATGGTTCCTTCTGTCATACTGCTGCTAATAATGACGGTACAATCGGTTCAACTCGAACCTATTGCGATGATGACTACACGGATTCAGATGGTGATGGACTTGCAAACTGGCAAGAACTCCTCGGAACTTTTGGTTGGTTTTCAAATCCAACACTTGTTGATACAGACGGAGATGGCGTGAATGATTACGATGAAATCTTTGACAACACAGACCCAACTGAACCTTGTTTCAATTTACTTGACCCAGATGGGGATGGAATCAACTCTTACTTTGAAAACACCACTGGCTGCAACCTTGCCTTTATTGGAATTACAAACGGTTCTACAGATATTTGGGTGACTGATCCTCAGGCCGTCGATACCGATAACGGAGGAGTTGATGATCGAACTGAATACTTTGATAGCACGAATCCAGAAAATGATCCTTCTGATGACGTCTTGCCAGATGACTATGACAATGATGGCATACCTGATGCTGTTGAAAATGCAACAGGTTCTGATTGGCGAAATCCTGACACCGATGGTGGAGGTATGCTCGATGGTGCGGAATGCCCACAACAATTCTGGTTCTTCAACTGCGTAGGTGCTCCTTTCAATCTGTTCGATCCAACCGATGACATGCCTCAAAACGATGTTATCTTCTGGGCAAACAACACAACAGGTTCTGTTGAGGAAGATCTTGAAAAATATTGGAGAAAATACACCAACGATATTCCAACAGGGAATTCATTCTCTCACGACAACAGTGTTCATCCAGCTTCTGAAGTCGTTCCACCGTTCACAAATTTGACGCACATGGCAAGCACAACCTTTGCTAACGACACAATTACGTGGCAAATCACTTACAATTTCCCTATCGGTGAAGGTGCTTTGCCGCTTCCAGCCTCGACGACGAATGTCTCTTTCTGGGCCGATTCCGCTGTGATCTTGACGCGTACGAATGACACACATCGATACGAAGTATCTGGCGGATTTGTTGAAGAGATTATTGTTCAACAACCTGAGTATTACTTCGATTGGGACGTACTTGCAAGCAACAGTATTGCAGGTCAAGGTTTCCCTTATGAGCTTGAATTACCTGCATATTATACAGATACTACCGATGCTCGCTCAGTTGTTATGAACATTACAAATGGAGTCATTACCGATAGTTCATCTGTTAATGCCTACGACAAAGCACTCGCATTGGAGACGTTCTTACGAGAAGGAAACGCTACGACTGAGTTTAAACTCAATTTTGACGGCTCGGGTCTTGTCGAAAGTGAAGATCTTCCTTCCTACATGCTCGAAGTAGCAAATGAAGGGACATGCAGTGAATTTGCGACGACCTTTGTCACGATGGCTCGCGTCATCGGTCTTCCAGCACGTCTTGTGAGTGGTTTCAAGGGTGGAGACTGGAATGGTAACGGTTACGCCGTAGGTGCTCAGCATTTGAGAACCTGGGCAGAAGTTCGAATTCAACAGTCAAGTTCAGCAGGTGGCCTTGATTTCGGTTGGGTTCCTTTCGATCCTTGTCCAGACCCAGCAGAACTCGATGTTCGAAACGTAACCTATTCTCCAACAAACTTCGACCGTGATGGTAGCGACGGTAATATCACGATTACAGGTGATATAGGATTCCTCGAAAACCAAACAGCGGTCGATCTCCTGTTGGTCAAAGGCTACCTTGTGCCTCTCGTTGATGCCTTTGCGGGTGTGAGTGGATTGAACACGCCTGAACGCCTCATCAATGTAACAATGACAGATGCAAACGGTTCATTCACCATCGAAGGTTTACCTGTTGAGATTATTCCTCCTGGATATGGTGCAATCATGCTCGAAGTTGAACAGAAAGGATATGTTTCTGCTCAGACAATCCTTACTCCTAATTCGACAGCAACAGGCCCATCCAATGCATGGTGGATGAACATCACAGATGATGCAACATTGAACCACACGTCTCCGAACGCAATTAATTCTCCAATCGTTGGTGCGGGAGCAACAACGACACTTGAAGGATTCATTGGTTTCGAACAAATACCATTTTTGGATGCTTCACAAGTCGTGAATTCAACGGTATGGTTGTCATTTACTTCATCTGTCAATGGCCCTCAAAATCTTACGACAACAGTAAGCCCTTCAGGGACTTGGTCATTCGAAATAACTCTAGATGAACTTGAGACAAAAACAAATGTCAGTGCAACATTAGGATATGAGGGATGGGTTCAATCAACACCTGGTTTGACTGCTCCAACATATCATCTGCGTCCAGTGACGCAACCAATTACCTTAGATATTCGAGATGCTCCAAACTTGACGGCTACACTCGAAGGTCCAGATCCTACAAACTCGAGTCTTCTCCTCCTAAATGACAACATCTGGGTTAATGGAACAGCATTGACAATAGGAGCTACTCCAGTCGGTATGAGTGGAAATCTCTCCTTCTCGATGCGTGAAAACAACAGTGGCGGAGAATGGATCGAAATATTCAATCAATCCGTCAATGGTGCCTTCAACATTCAATTCTTCATGAATGCCACTGATGTTAACGTTGCATCAGGCTTGCTTGAAACCAGATTACGATTCTATCCTGATCTCTATGAATCAACCGATGATGCAAATCTAAGCGGAGTCGATCAGTACTCCTTGGTTGGTATACTGAACTTCGAAATTATTGCGACTCCACAATTGCGTGGTGAAGCTACGAACGTTCTTGTCCAAATCTCAGACCACATGGGTGTAGAGGTTGGATTGGCAGTTCCTGGTGACTATTCATTCTCCTTCAACGGTACATGGGTTAACACCACCAGTAATCCCGATTCATCACTCATTACTCTCTCTTGGCCTTTGGATTCAACCCTAAAACCAAACGATTACATCTTCGATATCCAATACAATGGTTCTGACTTGTATCAACCCGGTCTCGGTAACGGTTCAATTCGTGTTCAGGCAGAAATCAGTTGGAATGTGAGTGTATTACAGGATTGGACGCACCTCGGAAACACGACCTATGTTGTCGGTGATCTCTTTGACGGATTGTACACGACTGAAAGGGTGCTTGGTAATACGACGGTTATTTCGATGACAATGCTTGATACGGAAGGATTCCCAATCGACCTTGCCAATGGTATGCTCGATAATACAACAGGTGAATTCAATCTCACGGTAGTGATGCCGACAATTCTTCCTTCAAACGGTTATGAGGTTGTTATTGACTTTAATTTCGAAGCTATGGCGCCACCAGGCGGAGCATATTATCGAGTCGTTGATACATCAACCCCACCGAATCCACCAGTCTTGCCTTCCGTCACTGTTGGCATTGAATCTGAGTTCTTGGTGCAAGAGGAACTTTCTGTAATGGAATTTGTTTCTGGTGAACCAGTTGTGTTCAATACATCTGTTTTCGATGTTGCAGACAACTCCAATGTTTCAGGCGTTACAGTTGACTACATTTGGGACTTCGGTAATACAAATGTTTCTCTGGGAACTGCTGTTACGGATGCTGAGGGTAATGCGACATTTACATGGGGCTCTTCCAGTGTTGCCCCTGGGCAATATACTCTGCAGATGTTCGTTGCTGATGACTTAACAGCGGCGCTAGCGGTTGGTAATAGTCGTAGAACAGGTAACAGCACTTTTGTCAATGTGACAGTCCAAGTTCCAACAGACATCCGTATTGACGTTCTTCCTTCGACTATTACTGCAGGAGTTGACTTTAACATGCAAGGTCAAATTCTTGACGACGATGATCCATTGCGACCTCTCATATCTGGTGTACGCCTTGATGTATATTGGCAATCCAACCCTGAGGAGTTGCTTAGAAGTGGTGTTCCAACCCTTTCGAATGGTAGTTTCAATCTCACAGTTCCTACAGATGTGTCGAACAACGGAACAGTCCGTGGTCCTCGAACACTTGTCGTTGAAGTTGTTGAAGATTCGTCGTTGTATTATCTTCCATCAGAAATCCAAAACGCAGTATTTGTCTTTGGTGTAACGCAACTCGAAGGCCTCCAACCAGGGAACCCTGTTTTGGTGAACAGAGGAGAGACGGTTAACCTCAGTGCGACCTTAGTTGAATCGAGTTTCAACTTCAGACCTATTGGTAATTCAAGTGTTACAACACTCTTCCATGAAACATGGCTATCAACGGTTACAACGGATGGTTCTGGTACGGCAAACACCTCGTTTAGTGTGCCAAACAGCCATCCGCTTGGCCTCATCATTGTCAGTTACTTCTACAACGGTAGTTCGGATTTACTTTCCTCACAAGCGAATCTCTCAAGTGTGACTGTTCGTTCACTTACCTTCCTCGTTGTTGACCAGATTACGGATAATCCTGTGGCTGGTTCAAGTTTCAATGTCTCAGGACGTGTTGTTTCAGATAACGGAACTGGATTAATGAATCGCGATGGGTCACGCCTAACAGCGAATGTTTTGTTTACAATTGATGATCAACCTGTTGGATTCTCAGTAAGTAATGGTTCGGTACAAGATGGTGGATGGTGGAATGCAACGCTAACCTTAACCCCTGGATTTGAGGCAGGAACGCATGTACTCGAAGCATCGATTGTTCCGACAGTCAACTTCTATGTTGGTTCGAAAAACAATTCATCTTTCGATAGCCGAGGGTATTCGATTATTACATTCCTTGAACCATCCCTCGATGCTCTAGGGCAACCAACGCTGAACGACAGAACCGAAAGGGGAACGCTCCTTGATGTCAGAATTCTTCTTGAGGATAATACTGGAAGTGCCATAGGTGGTCAACAAATTACCTTCACGCTTCCTGCTACTGATCGAACCGATGAAGTTTCGGTAACTGTGACAACTGCGATAAATGGAACTGCAAATGGTTCACTCCTCGTTCCATTCAATGCAACCGTTGGATTCTCAGACGTACAAGCTCAATACCTTGGAATCTCAGGTACAACGGGATTGATTGGATATAATGCATCCACACAATATGTGATTCTTGCACAAACCAACATGACTATCCTTGAACATACAGAACAATTAATTGCAGGAGAAATACTGTATGTCAATGGAACACTGCTTGATGATATCGGTATGCCGCTATATGTTGATGGTGTTGAATCGGTGGCAATTGTTCGGATGCTTGTAGATGGGGTCCCTGTCGCAAGTGTACAATCAGATGCACTCACTGGAGCATTCTCAATTGCTTACACAGTACCTGAATCAACTGCATCAGGTGGGCATATGGTGGAAGTTCAATTTACTGGTGGTCGTGATTGGGTTGATCCAATTGGAATTGGTGATGCTGTCGATCCAGAGTTTTACATGGCAAGTAGCGACATGATTAATTTCAACGTCAGTGTACCCACACAAATTCTCCTCATTACTTCAACAGGCACAGTTGATAGAGAAGAAACAATGACTGTTCAAGGACGACTTCTTGATGTGGTTGACAATCCTTTACTCGATCAGAGAATCGACATCTATCTTGGTGGAGTTTGGATGACGAATGTTTCAACAGACGAAACTGGTTTGTTTACTGCGGTAATCCCAGTACCTGCTGATGCAGTGTTGGGACCTGTTGTCCTCGAGACTCAATTCAATGGAACCTCGTTCTATCTTCCAAGTTCTTCTAATGGTACTTGGACAATTTACAGTAAGATTCTGGTTGATGTTTCAGTTCCAAGTCCTCTTGCAGTTACAGACACAGTAACAATCACAGGATCTGTACTCGACAATCAACTCCAACCAATTTCGGGTCATGTTGTTGAATTGAAGGTAGATGGATTTGTCCTAACTCAAGTGACAACTGGTGCTGATGGTACCTTCTCATATGATTGGACTGTTCAAGACTTCTTTGACTTCGGTGATAACTTGCTTGAAGCAGACGTTATTGCTCAAGGATATTACAGAGAGGGAACTGCAAATCAATCGTTCTTCCTTTCACATCGCTCAGCAGTAACTGTCGAGTTTGTCGATGGAGTGGACGCAACACGAGGGGATTTCTGGTCAATTTCAGGTCGATTATTCGATATCGATACAGTCGACCAAGATGGTATTGCAAATCAGAATGTTCTTGTTTACCTCGACGGTGTTCTCATGACAACTGTGACGACTGACTCAGAAGGTATGTATTCTGCAACAGTCCTTGCAGGAATGGATTTGGCGCGAGGTAATGATCACACAATTGAAGTCATCTTTGAAGGGACTCAAGAGCACCTGAGTACATCTTCAAATGGTTCAGTTACAGTTTGGTCAGATATTCTGATCACAATCGATGCTACATCGACTGATACATCAGTTCGTTCAGACATTGCAAACCCAATCAGACTTACTGGAAGTATTTCTGAAGTTGGTGGAATTGGTGAAGTGTTTGAAGATGTCGTCATTTACATTGGTAACGGATCAAATTGCGTCAATGGTTTTGAGGCAGCCTTCTGCTTCAACGGTGTACAAGAGGAATGGAGCGTTGGTAATTTCACACTGACCGTAACAACACCAACCTCACTACGACCTGGGCCTCAGTACATTAGTCTCGATGTGCCTAGAGATACTTCTCTTTACATCAATGGAGCTTCACGTGCTCACGCACTGTATGTCAAAGTGAATGCTGAAATTACGCCATCGATTGATGAGATTGTTGAGAATGAAGATGAAAAAGTCGATGGTAGTGTCTCGATTATTGCCATTGATACATCAGAAGGGTTGTCTGGTATTGCTGTTGAATTCTATCTCTATCATGAAAATGGTTCCCAATTGGCTGCTAGGACTTCCCTCACAGATTCAGATGGTGTTGCTACCTTTGAATTCAATAATGAGATTCCGTATGGAGATTTTGATGTTTATGGAAAACTAAGTCTTGATATTATCATTACTGACCAGCGTTTGTCTCAACAGACTCTTACGAATTTCGAGGTTCTCAGGTCTCAAGGCTTTGCCCCAGGATATGAGTTCGAAGAAGAAACAGCAGGAGTTAATGTCTGGACATACGTTATTGTCATGTTCTTAGCAGCAGCTGTTGCAACTGGAATCGTCATGTATCAAAGAAGAAAACAATCTGAATTGATGTCGGAGATGGCAGAAGTTTTCGAATATACTGCAGAACTTTTGGCAGCAGGTGATTCGATACGAGAAGCAATTTTCAATTGCTATCAGAATCTATGTGCCTCTCTTCAAACCAGAGGATTGTTGCGTCGAGACTTCGAGACTGTCCGAGAATTCGAAGTAGCTATTCGTCAAGCAACTCCTGGTATTAGCGATGAATCACTACAGGCTCTTGACAACATGTTTGAGATGGCTCGATATGGTCGCGAAGAACTTGGTCCTCAACACCAACAATCCGCACAGGTCGCTCTCGACAAGATGATCTCTGAACTGAGTTACAAGAAGTATTGAATTACCAGCGAAGGTGAAGCCTTCCGTTAACAAAGTGAACTCTCAAGGTTTCAGCCTGCTCATTATTTAGTGGAAGAATTCGCTCGAACGGAGCATTTTCTTCTTGCTGAATGGTAATCTTGACTTGTGTTTCCGTAGAGAGCTTTTGAATCTGAACTTCCAATTCTTCTGGTGCAACTCCTAGAAGTGGAATTGTAAGCCCATCTGGATTGCTCATGCCATGTAATTCTTGTAAAACCCATTCCAATCGTTGAGTTGGTTCAACTTCTGCGATATGAGTTTCTGGGATCATACCTGCTTGTACGAGGACATGCTTGTGCATGGACTGAACTTCATGTAAATGCGTAGCCTGAGTTTGGAATTCAGTATGAAGCTGTTCAGGCGTAGATGAGAAATTCTTCAGATCAACATCATCAACTTCTTCCTCGGATACGTTCAATGGTTTCCAGTCGCTCATGTTCTTCCCTCTCGCTTGTTTATGATGAACCTTCGTGTACCCTTTGGACCCGTGAAAAGAATCGTCGAGCAAAGGATTTCGTGGTTTCAGGTTCATTTGTTGCATTCATTCTGATGTCAGAAGGATAACACTCGATGTAGGTTCTATCGCTGTTTCGTTTGTCGAGTAAAAGCACTAGTGCACGATCTTCAAGACTACGGATAGGACGTCCCATTGCTTGGAGAATAGAATTGATTGCAGGTTGCGAAGATGTGTATCTCCATGCATTTTTCTTTCCAAATCGCCCTTCGATATATTCTCGATATGCTTTTTGATATACTGATGGGGGCGGATTTGGAATTCCTATGCATGCAACGGCATCTAGGACCCCATTTTTGTAATCAATTCCTTCCGCAAGTCTACCTCCAAAAACTCCCGCTAGCATAATTCGTTTGTTAGAGTCTTTATTATTTTCAAGCGATTTGAGTTCAGAGTCTAAATCTTGTTTCGACCAATCCCTTTGCTCAGATACAATTCTTATATTGGTAAATGAATGATTTTCAATGTACTCCTCAAGCATTGAATATGATGGTAGGAATACTGCTAAGTGGCCTGGAGTTCCATCGCACAATGCTTGTAGATGTGATTGTATACGGTACGTGTTTTCATAAGATCTATCTTTATACCGCGTAGTTACATTATTGGCGACCATGATTGGCCGTCTTGTATGTAAAAATGGAGATTGATATGTTCTCATTGTTGTTTTGTTTTTATTTGTATCTAGTAAATTAGAATACATACTTGGGGGGTATAATGTGCCTGACATCAAAATACTTCCAAGACATTTCGCAAAAATAGGTCCGCTTACTAGTCCAGGATCGAGAAGGTGCGAAATTATTCTGCCTTCTTTTCCTTTTGTATCGTGAACATATACTAGTGCCTTAGAATTTTCAAACCGAAGTAATGTTTCAATCAAAAAGGCAACTCTGTGGGCGTCACTTTCCATCCCATCATCTTCATCGGTTAGATCAATTTGCACATTAAATAGAATTTTCATTAAGTCTCTTAATCCACGAGTTATATGTCCTAATTCTTGCTTTTCATGCACATTCTCGGTAATTTGTCTCTGTCCTATGACTCCATTTATTTCATCACAAGCACGTTGGAATAAATTTTTCAAATCTGCACTTTCAACCTTCCTTTCGTCATATTCAGCAGTCTGGTTGAGTATTGTTACAAAATATTTTTTGATTATAGTGTGTAATTTATCCATCACAGAAAACGCCCATTCGTAATCTTCCAATGGTTCACTAATAGCACTATTTTCTCGTATTCCTTCGATGTGTTCTTGCAGATTACCTCTCGCGTTTTTTACGATTGTAGGAGTGAGTATACGTTCCATCCCCATTCTAATGCGGTCGGGTAGATTGTGCGCTTCATCGACTATGAGGATGGAATTGCCGACAGTCAAGCCCATGGAAGGGAGTGATAATTCACTAATGGCCTCAATAAAAAAGTGATTGTAATCACATACGAGAACATCTGCGTATTTTGCAGCAGATCGAGCAGTTGCCCACGCACAAACTCCTCTTTTCTTAGCTTGTTCAATTGTCCAATTGACATGCCTAGGAGCCTCTAATATAGCCATTCTCAGATTCTTCTGAGTCTCTTCATTATTACGGCCTTTTTCGCATTCACATTTTCCAGTTGAACGATCTATAACTTCACACATTCCCTCTCGTCCAATGATATCTACGACAGTGATTGTTTCATCGTTCTCGAGTCTTTGATTTATTTTTTGTATTGTGTCTATTACAATTTTATGTTGACCTTGTCGAGGCGTCAGAAAACATACAGTAGGAGAGTTATGATTTTGTTTTGCTATCTCAAGAGACGCCGATAAGGCGGCTGCTGTTTTCCCAATACCTGTAGGGGCTGCCGCAAAATGTATGCCACCTATGTTGCCTAGAGCCTCTAGACAATCTTCTATCATCTCTTGTTGTCCTGGACGGACTTCATCATGAGCGAGATAGGAGGTTTTCACCTTCCCGAGAGGGTTGTTTATGTCGCTCATATTGTAAGAACAATGACGACCCCTCTAAAGGATTCGGTCGAAAGCATTCGCTAATTGGAATAAGTTGTGTCGCAGAGTGGGGTCTACGACACGTGTGGGGTATCCTGCCGTCAAGAGACTGGCGTGGAA
>CAXDRT010000023.1:0-19747 GCA_963991835.1 uncultured euryarchaeote | reverse complement strand
CGCCCAACACTTAGCCACAAACATCCATCTTTTTGATAACACCACACATTACGTATCTCAATAAAATGACCAAGTAAGGCGTCAAGTGCATCTTGGCCCCACAATTTCACTCGAATCCATCCGCTGCAATCTGAAACGATTGCATGACGTAGAGGCATCGGTTGTCCATCAACACGCACCATTGATATTGGATAACAGCGAATCAATTCACCTGTAACCATTTGAATGAGTCGTCTCGGTTGAAGATCATGCACACAAGTCAGAACCATATCTAAAAGAAAAACATCAACGATTATTACTCTTCAGATGCATTCTTCTTTCGACGAACTGTAAATTTGGTTTTGGTTGCAACGACATCATCATCGATTTCATCGCCACCTAGAATTTTGTTGACTTCCGTTTCATAATCTGCAAGGACTGAACCTGATTCAGTCTTCCAAGGCATATAATTTCGACAAATGAGATACACCTCTGATGACGAATTACGAGAAGCTTCTGGTGAGTATCTACGTACTGTCGAAAAATGTGGCTTTACTGCTTTGATCAATTCTTCAACACCTACACCCTGGAACAATTTGGTTACAAAAGAACCTCCATTACACAGCAGAGGTAAAGCAAAATCGAACACCTTAGCAACGAGGGTCATCGCCACGGCTTGGTCGATGTTCCATTTTCCAGTGATATCAGGAGAGATATCCGATACAACAGAATTGACCTTACGTTGTTCTAATTCAGCGACAATACGTTCTTGAGTCATTGGATCAGTGATATCCCCAACCAATAACATCGCTCCATCAACAGGCTGACATGGTTCGAGATCGATGCCAATGACAGTTCCAGAAGGACCTACTTCCTCGACAGCAACTTGCGCCCATCCACCTGGATGACACCCCACATCGAGGATAACATCACCATGACGCATCAATTCGAATCGTGATTGAATTTGCTTCAATTTGAAAGCTGAACGAGCACGATACCCGCTAGCCTTGGCTTGTTTCCGCCAAGAATCACGTTTGTGATTTTCAATCCAGTGGTCTGCCATTGCAATCCCCTAAATCGAATGCTGGAACTCATCATCATAACATCTTCCCAGTATTCATGGTTAAAACGATGAGATGAAGGAGGACGAGTGTGTCCCCAAACCATGAGCGGAGTTCGAAAGGCACTGTTCTTGATAACCATCCTCGCCCTTATCCCTCCAGCAGATGCGGTTCGAATCAATCCCGAATCCTGGAATGGTTCAACATTCATCGAAGGAGGATACTCCATTCTTGTCGAAGAATACACTGCAACATGGTGTGAAAGTTGTGCGGAAATTGATAAGGATTTAGAGATTATAACCGATGATCATGGCAGCCGAATCTCAATGATTTCCTACCACCCTAGTGATGATATTGATGCATTTCAACCTCCAGCTTCTGAGCATCGTCTTGAGCGATTGCGACTTCAACATCCAAATCTTGCTGCTACACCATCATTCGTCGTTCACAACGGTCTGGTTCGAGAAGGTGTTGCATCATGGCCAGATGTTCAAAGTGACATCCTGAAAGAAGAGTCAAGCCAGCGTGGCTATACGAACTTGAAAGTTACAGCACAGACAAATGATACCGAAATTCTGGTTACCGTTTTTCCGCCTTTCGATCAAGCAACTGACAATCAAACACAGATTAGCATACTCTTTGTACAACATAACAAACAGATTTCAGATGAATTCATCAATCCAGGAACAGACTCTAGAGACAGAGTTCTTGTCGGACTGGCAGAATTTCCATTTGTTGGCAATCCAGTTTCCATCGACACGACCATTATCGCACCCTTCGTAGTAAGTTATCCAATCGATTCAATGGATGAATGGAGCGTCATCGTCGTGCATGAATACACAAACGAAGCTTTGCTTAACAAAACAACAGAAGATTCCAGTCCTCTTGGGGTTGCTGAGATAAGCGTCAAAGAACCACATCGCGAAGAGGCTGCTGAAATTCCGATAATTCTACCAATCATCATCTTCGTTTGCATCGGAGCGTTAGGAATAGTATCCTTTGGAAATAAGAAAAAGGTAAAAGAAGAGGAGTAAATGTATCATAATTGGTTCCTTTTTCGGCATTTTATACCGTAATCTGGAAATTGTTGATGCAATTTACCCATTCATTGATAAGGTATCGTGACAATATAATACCATGGAAGAAACATTTGAGGCGAACTCGCATGAAGAAGACCATGTTAAGGAATGGATGGTAGAATTCATTGCTGTGGTTAACGATACAACGAACCAACACCTTTCAGTTCTCTATGGAACTGATAAGGAAGATGTTCAACGTGCATTGTTGCATGAATTAAGGCGAATCTATACTGAAACAGATCGTATTGATGTCACCATCGTTCGTCTCGAAGAATGCAAGTCCGAAGGAGGGCCTATTTTCGAAGGTCTCTTCATACCTTAAACTCGTTCTCGATAACTGATAATGATGTCCTGGTTATTGAGGAGGATGTAGTTGTCAAACGAATCAACTTCCTCAAGTGTACCGTTCACATCACGATTGTACATAACGAGTTCATGAGTTGAATTGACTCGATAATCAAAGATTCCAGTCTCATCGAAATGTTGTCCCCATACATCGAAAAAGACACCCAGTTCTACATCTTCATCGGTTTGCATCTCCAAATGTAACTTACCATCGGAAGAGTGCGTGTGTACCACATGCATGTTTGCACCTGATTCATTGCAGGTGTTGGTATTGACTCCTACATTTTCTGGAATGGTTACAAATTCACCATCGATTTGGATGGTAAGGTACATGTGATCATGGCGAGTTAATTCTCCGTGAGAAAGGCATGTTGAGGCCAAGGGATGAATCTCATCAAGTGAATTGCTTTGTTCTGATTCTTCCTGTGGTTCGCTCGTCGAGGTTGAATCCGAAGAATCGTCATCAGATAGAATGTAACCACCTTGATAAGCAAAAACAAGAAGAAGGATTACTGAAATAGCAACAATTGCTGCATCACGGTTCAGAGAATCACTTCCTAGATTTCTTCAATTCAGGAGCCCATCCATCTGAGTCATACATTGCCAAGAGCAAAAAGAAAGCAACCATTGCAATGACGTTGGCGATATGAGCTGTGGTGCAAAATGGACAGATCAAACCTTCTTTAATTTCGTAACTCACGAGAAGTCCAATAACTGGAAGACCTGCGATTGTAGCGCCTAGTCCTGCTTTGAGGAATGTTGGTGTCGAAGGCGCAAGTGGTTCCTTAGCAATTGTTACAGCGAGCCAGAGAAGAACACAAAATGCAACCATGCCAAGCAGACCCCATGGTTGATTGAGGAAGGGTACAGTATTGTAATCTGGATTTCCAATTAAGCCATCACAATTGAGGATTTCACTTCCTGAACAGACACTTCCTCCTTCGCTGAGTTTGTTGTGCATCCAAAGGGTATGTGCTGAAACAGTAAAACCACCAGTACAGACCAGCATTAAACCTGCAAGCATACGGCCACGCTTGGTTGCTGTAGATGGCCACTTGTTGACAAGGAATCCACCAATCGAATCGCCAAATGGCGTCATGAGGATCACTCCAATGAGGATGATTGAACCATGTATCGATAGAATAGCATATTCATTCATTGTGTCTCACCTCCATATTTCTTAGTTAATTGTTCAATGGCTTCATTGAGTTCAATATAGTTGTCTCCAGTGTAATCTGATAAAGCAAATGACTCTTCTGCATTCGCATCCCAGCCAATTGAGTTGACCGTTTGTGCAGAATTCCATGCCACAATACCATCAGGTTGAACCAGGAAATAACCAGGTGTACCACCGACCTCCCACTTATCGACAATTTCACGATCAAGGTCATCCACATACGGGAAGGTATGTTCGTTCGAATCACGGAATGTTTGAATTTCAGAGCGGGAGGAATCAGCAACGAATTCTACTGCGATTGCAATGAAGAGTACCTCTGGTCCATCCCATACAGTTGACGAATATTGTTGAGCCCAGTTTCCGACTTTTTCTGCAGCGGTTTTACAATGTCCACAATCAGTATCCATGAACTCAATAGCAATCCATGGAGCATCACCAGTAGAGTTAGGGCTCCATTCAGGGGTCAAGAGATCATCAAAAACAAAGGTTTGCCAGCCATTTCCATCGTACGCTTTTCCAGAGAAAAGAGGGGCTCGCTCTCCTGGTTGTGTTCCAGTTGAGATCGGATTGGATGTAAAAGCAACAACAAGAAGACCTGCAAAGAACAGGGATATTACAATAATTGCTGCTTCACCACGGGCACTTGCTTCTTCAGAACGGTATAGATTGTCCATCATCTCACCAGTCGACTCCAACCGATGCTTCCCAATAAGGGCAATGGTATTATGCAGATGACTAATTTCAATTATCGAGACCAATTTCTTGAATCAAAACCCGAGCAGTATGACGAACTGCATCTTCACTGTTAAATTTAACATTGAAACCTGCAGAGTTCATTTTATCGATTGCAAGCATGGCCCGTGGAATATCTCCTGCCCAGCCACGAGAACCTCCAGTGTATGCGATTTTAGCATCAGTATAGCCCGTTTCTTCTACAACAATTTCAGCAATACGTCGAACACTGCACGTGTCATGACTGCCGAGATTGAAAAGATTGAGAGATTGGTTTTCGGTTTCCATGATGTGAAGAATACCATTAACACAATCTCCAACTTCCATGTAGGATTTTTCTTGGAGTCCATCACCAAGAACTTCGAGTTCGTTTGGATTTTTCTTCAGTTTATGGATGAAATCAAAGATGACACCATGGGTTCCACGATCACCGATAATGTTCGCAAATCGGAAAATATAACCTTGAAGGCCAAACGTTCCAACCCAGCTGCTGATGAGAGACTCGCCAGCAGATTTGCTTGCCCCATAGAGTGAAATCGGCATGCAAGGGCCATGATTCTCAGGTGTTGGCATTGGAGCATTGTCTCCATAGACTACCGAAGAAGATGCGAACATAATGGTTGGAACTCCATGGACTCGCATTGATTCCACAACATTGTATGTTGCAAGAGTACCTTGCTTGAGATCGGTATCTGTGATTTGAGTTCCTAGACGTATGTCAGGATTTGCAGCGAAATGAAAGACCACATCAACGCCTTTGAAGTAAGGAGACATCGAGTCGTAGTCGGTAATATCGACATGATGATGAGTGACTTGATTGGAATGATGAGCGAGAAATTCTTCTTTTCCACTGGATAAGTTATCCAGAACTACGACCTCGTCTCCACGTTCAACCAAACGGTCAATCAAATGTGAACCAATGAATCCTGCACCGCCTGTAACTAAACTTCGCATGAATTTGCGTAATGATACTCTATGTCAAAGTTTGCTATTGCATCCAAGCAAGGTTTTCTATGCTATGTCGGCTAAGAATAGATTCATGCGAGCAGGCCTGGTTTTGGTTTTTCTACTCGTATCGGGCCCTTTGTCATTTGTCCATGCTGAAGCGAAAGAAGAGGTTTTGGAATGCCAACCTCAAGAACTCTCATTTGGAGTCAACAACGCTTTTGTTCGCGCAATGACAGATGATTCTACGCAACAAAGCGACTCATGGCTATTGTACATGCCAACAATGTGTGGCCAGTCCGAATCCCAATTGAGAGATGCTTTTCCATTCCAAATCAAGACCATAGAGCAGCCAGTTCAAATTCAGGGCTCATTCATTATCGAACTTTCTGAAGCAGACAATCTTCGTCATCAACTCAATTCAATTGACGTGGTTGAGCGTTGGTCTGCCATCCATGAACATACGAACACACCACGATTCATTCCAAACGATCCATCGTTTTCATCGCAATGGCATTTGCTCAACACAGGACAAGGTTCTGGTACAATAGGCGAAGATGCAAATGTAACTGGTGCATGGAATACAGCAACTGGAAATGGTGTTCTTATTTCAGTTGTTGATGATGGAGTGGACCACCAGCATCCAGATCTTTCTCCAAACTATCTCACCTCAATCGATTATGATTATTGTGGAAATGATGGCGACCCTACACCAACCTCAAATGACGGGCATGGAACTGCTGCCGCAGGCGTTGCAGGTGCCAAAGGGAACAACAACAATGGTGTAACGGGGGCTGCTCTAGATGCTGATCTTATCGGTTTACGACTCATTGCTTGTTCAAACACTGACCAAGATGAGGCTGATGCTATAGGTCACAGAAGAGACATTGTCGGCGTCTCTTCAAACTCTTGGGGACCCAGCGATAACGGTCGAACTCTCAAAGGTCCTGAACCACTGTTGCAAGCCTCATTGGAAGATAACGTGTACCTGGGTAGAGGAGGACTGGGAACCATTACAACCCTGGCAGGGGGTAACGGTCGAACCAGTGGTGACAATTCAAATTATGACGGATATGCAAATACTCGATTTACAATAGGAGTTGCAGCCATTGCCGACGATGGAAAACAATCATACTACAGCGAAGATGGTGCGAACCTCCTGGTTGCTGCACACTCGAACGGAGGTTCCCAAGGAATTACGACCACCGATATACGAGGTTCTGGTGGATATACTTCTTCAGACATCTACAATAATTTTGGTGGAACAAGCAGTGCTACACCTCTCGTTTCTGGAGTTGTCGCCCTCATGCTTGATGCAAATCCTAGCCTGACCTATCGTGATGTCCAGCACATTTTGGTTCACAGCGCTCGCACAAATGATGCTTCAGATAACGATTGGAGTGTCAATGGTGCTGGTCATGATTTCAATCACAAATATGGTCATGGGGCTCTTGATGCTGGGCTGGCAGTGCATATAGCTACAAATTGGACAAATGTTAATCCTGAATTGAATTGGACAAGTGGAGAAAAATCGATTTCTCAAACAATTCCGAATAATACACCAAACGGCTTATCCGATACTGTCCTTGTCAATGCTGGTCTCTTGGTTGAAACTGTTGAAGTACGATTCGATGCTGATCATACCTACAGAGGTGATATCGAAGTTACATTGACCTCGCCTGATGGAACAATATCTCGATTATCTGAAAAGCACACTGATAACAATAATAATTACAATGAATGGGTCTTTTCGTCAGTCCTTCATTGGGATGAATCCTCTGATGGAACATGGACAATAAACGTCAACGACGTCCAGAACGGAGGCTCTGGAACATGGAATCATTGGGAATTACTTATTCATGGTGCAGAAGAAGTGATTGATACAGATAATGACGGACTGCCCGATGAGGATGAAGAAAACATTCACAATACTGACCCGCTTGATTCGGACACGGATAACGACAACCTTCCTGATGGTTTTGAAATATTCAACTCATCAACTGATCCTACTGACGATGATACCGATGATGACCTTCTACTCGATGGCCAAGAAGTATTGATTTTCCTAACAAACCCTTTGCAGAGCGATACTGATTCTGATGGGCTAAATGATGGAACCGAGGTACTTGTGACAAACAGTAATCCGCTTGTCTATGACATCGATGAAGACTCAGACGGTTGGTATTGGTTCCAAGATTGCAATGATACAAATCCTCTGATTAAACCAATGGTTACCGAACTATTGGACGGTGTGGACAACAATTGCGTTGATGGCATTGACGAGGGATTCGCTCAACTTGATTCTGATAATGACCGATTGAGTGATTGGGCGGAATTCCATGTGCAAAATACAGATTGGAACGATGCTGACACAGATGATGATGGTCTAGAAGACGGAGATGAAGTACAAATCTACTTTTCAGATCCGACCACATATGACCCAGATGATGATTCAGACGGATATTATTGGTTCCAAGATTGCGATGATGAGAATCCAGATCGCAACCCTGGCCTCGATGAGTGGCTTAATGGAATCGATGACGACTGTGATGATTCAATTGATGAAGATTTCATTGGCCTAGATCGAGATAGGGACGGTTTGATGGACCTCGACGAATTTAACGTCTTCAGCACTGATTGGATGGATGCAGACACAGATAATGATGGACTTCAGGATGGGTATGAACTCTTCATCAATACAAACCCATTATTTGCAGATCTTGACAACGATGGAGATGGCGTTCGATGGTTCAATGATTGCAATGATAATGACTCAAGCATCAGTCCATTCAAGACCGAACTACGAAATGGATTGGATGATAATTGCAATGGTGAAATCGATGAGGGAATTGCTCCACTCGCACCAGAAATTCTCATCGTTTCAATTTCCAATGAAGAACAAACTGTAGGGGAATCAATTCAAATTACAACGTATGTGAATCAAGATACTCTGGAAATCATCTATGAATTTGAATCAGGTTTGACAATCGATACACAGCAAAACAAGGCCACTGTTACCTCTCAAAACCCAGGCATATTTGGCGGGAGTGTCTGTGCAATTGCCGATTTCTCAATCGACTGTCAACAATTCACGTTGACGTTTGTCGAGGTAAAGGAGACTGAAAGCGAACCTATTGCAAAACAAGAATCTCGCCAGAGTGCAACATATGCAAGCCAGGTGTCACAACATTTCTTCCTCATTGCAATAGGAATTGGGATTCTACTTGCTATCGTCGGCTTAGGATGGAAGCGAGATGAAAAGGCCCCTACTTGGCAACCAATTCAATCTGAACTACCAGGAAACATCCCTAGTGCACCAGACCTTAGTCTCCTGACCAGTGGCTTTGATAACCGTTGAAGTTATTCGTTAACATTACCTCACCCTGTGAGGAGATGTGTTGAAAATGAGCAAGACAAAGAAAGAAACGAAGCAAGACGAAGAAAGCCGAACCCTATTGGTTGGATATGCCCGCCGCAGTAATGCTGGTGGTGCGATCAAATTATCCATCAATACTGCAACTTTTGCAGATTGTGAAACCTATGAAACAAGCGATGGGGAATCCTATGTTCCTCTTGTATTGTCCATGGCAGCTCTGCAAAGAGTAATCGCTGGTGAACGTGCAGTCACAACAGTTTCTCAACTCCTAGATTAGGATGAAAGACGATTGTAGTAATCATGTTCATTCATGGACATGAAGCCGGCTGATGTGGAGTTCAGGCTCTACATCTCCCCTTTCCATTAAAAAAGGCTAATTTTTCAATTAGCACTATATATTCTATATTTCCGAGGTCTTTACAATGGGCGATGATAACTCGGCCTTCCGCATCATTGCGGGAATGCCGATGTATAACGAGGAAGAGACCATTGGTACTGTCGTAACCATGGCTCTTCGACACGTGGACGAAGTCATCTGTATCGACGATGGATCTTCTGATTCCAGTGCCCGTATTGCAGAAGCCTGTGGAGCGACTGTCATTCGACACCGAAGTAATCAAGGCTACGGTGCTGCATTGAAAACACTCTTCCAAACGACAAGCACACGGGATACAGATGTTCTTGTCGTTCTCGATTCCGATGGACAACACGACACCTCTGACATCCCAAAATTAGTTCAACCAATTCTTGATGGTGAAGCGGATTTCACAATTGGTTCCCGATTTGTCGAGGGTGGCGACGGAAATTCAATGCCTGCATATCGACGCTTGGGCATCAAAGTCATCACAGCTGCAAGTAATTTAACAAGTGATTTGGGAATTAAAGATACACAATCCGGTTTCCGAGCATTTTCAAGAACTGCTATTGACCGATTACGGTTTGATTCAGACGGAATGGAATTATCATTGGAGATGCTTGAAGATGCAAAAGAAAAGCAACTGGTGATCCAAGAGGTTCCAACCATCATTCGATATGATGTTCCTAAAGGATCGAATTTCACTGCTGTATCACATGGATTTACTGTTTTAACATGGGCACTCCTTTCCTTATCACAGAAAAAGCCGCTTCTAACTCTGGGAATTCCAGGACTTGGCCTGCTTGCCACTGGTGCAGCCATGGGAATGCAAACTGCACAAGGTGTAACAACTCAACTTGATTCAGTGCTTGGCGATGGACTTACTGCAATATGGGTCGGTGTACTTGGATTAGCCTTGATTACAACTGGTTTCATTTTGCAAACTGTTCGAGGATTTTTGCGAATCCTATTGGTCCGAGAATTCGGTCTTGACTGATAACAAATCGTCGCATTGTTCATCAATCAAGCGCGTCTGGTTACATCATGGCAGGTCAACTCTCAGAGATGATTGAGAGTTTTCGTCAAACGACGGAACCTGTTCGAGAAAAGATGGATTCCTGGAAAGAGAGCGTCAATGGATATGCCAGTAAGCGTACAGAACAGTTGTACCGTTCTGTACTCGCATCCCCCGTTATTTTTGTAATGCTTCTGGTAATCATTGCCGCATTCCTAGGCCAACGAGGAATGTCATTTCAAGATCAAATCGAAGATGATGTTGAAATCTTTTTACCCGATGGAGCAGAATCAACAGATCTCCTACTCGAAGTGAGAGAAGAATGGTCAACCGATATTGCTGTGATTTACATTCAAACCGATAACGCTCGCCTTGGAGGTGGGTTAGGCGATAACATCACCGATGAGAAGATTCTCAGGGAAATAAGTTGGATTGAAGGAGATGATGACAATATTGGTGGTTCTTTTACTGGAAGAGGAATGGATCATGACAAGGCAGATTATGGAAGCATTGACGGGGTTCTTTGGATTATTTCACCTGCGCAAATAATGAAAGAAATCAATTCTGCTGATGGTCGCTTCAATGAATCGATGTGCATACATGGAGTGAATACGAGATTGCCTATTGATCTCGATTGTTCAAATGTAGCTGATGGAGGTCGATATGCTATTCCAGATCAAAATACAATCGATCAAATTATTCAAAATTCAAGCGGTTCCTTTGAGGCGCTCATCAAAGATACCAATGATAACGACCTCAGTACCGATAGCGATGGGGACGGGGACCCAACCAATGACATGGATGGTGACGGTATATGGGATACGACTGCAGTCATTGTCGGAATGCGTTCAGATGTCCCCGAAACGTGGGATGGTGATTTCGATGAATTACTCAACCATTTCCAAGATATCATTGACAATCGATCCTCAGAGTTGCAATCAACTGAAATGACTGTTACTGGATTAACAAAAACTCTGGAAGACATCTCGGATGCAATCTACAAGGATTTAATCAAAATGATGCCGTATTCGGTACTGTTTACAATTCTAGTTATCTCTTTCCTTCATCGATCTGCAAAGGTTGTTGTCATAACTGGAACTCCAATTCTCCTCGCACTTGCAGTCACATTCGGAGCATCTGTTGTTCTGAAATGGACACTTACTCCGATGATCGTGGCAACATTCCCTATTTTGATTGGGCTAGGTGTTGATTATGCCTTACACATGGTCAATCGGATTGAAGAAGTGAGACGGAAAGAACTCGAACGGATTTTTGACGAAAATCTGACGAGAAAACGACAGGGCAAAGATTTACTCGAAGAACCAGATCTTTGGGACAAAGAATTCTACATTGAATGTGTCACTAAGATGGCCAGTTCCACTGGTGTTGCTGTATTCTTATCGGCATTAACAACCATGGTAGGATTCTCTGTACTCATTGCTCCACAAATCGTATCTATTGCCCCTATACGTTCAGTTGGGCTCACGCTCGTCGTTGGTATTTTCTCGACTCTTTTGTTTTCGATTGTTCTTGTTCCAGCATTAGCATGGCTCCTTAAATTCCATAAACGAACAAATCCAGGAATGTGGAAGAACATCGGTAAGGTACCAGTACGATTCTTTGTCATCATCCTTCTTGTAACAAGCACCATCACAGTCTATGGTGTTGCAAATATGGATGAATTAAACGAACCGATTACCGGTTCAAGTGAAGCTCCAGAAGGGATTGAATCCCTCGACAAGATTGCGCAATATTCTGAGCAATTCGATAGTGGCCAAACATCCATGTTTGTATTCGATGCTACAAATCGAGCCAATGATAACGAGACGTCTAACATCCGAGACCTTCCTGTGATGGATGCTGTTGATCGACTTGAGCAGAAGATCGATGCTGTTGAGAGCACGAATACAACCAGTATCATCACATTCCTCAAAGCGGTTCCAGTGAGCATCCAATTAACAGATGACATCGTCTTTTACGAGGGTTCACTTTGGGACCTTTTGCATGATGATTGCTGGGAAAGTGACGATATTGTCGAATGTAATCTTTGGCTCGGACTTGAAGCAACAGGACCAGATGGTAGAGAAGGATTACGTAGAGATATGGTCAATGTAGCATTTGACACCTTATCACTTGAAGTTCGCTCGATGCTCCTTAATCAAGATGAGACAAAAGCAATCGTCTATGTTGATCAACCTTACATGAATCTCAACATTGCTGCTGGGCTTAGAAATCAAATCGATGATATCTTGACCCAACCTCCTGAATTACAACAAACTCGAACCTCCAAGTTAACTGGAGGATTGCCAGTATCCCTTGATATCAATGATGGAATTCACGACACACAATCAAGAACAACGATTCTAACGATGGTCATCTTGACCATTGTCTTAGCAATTGTGTTCCGATCAATTCGGCTAGGGATTATTACAATGATTCCTGTTGCTGTAGTTATTTTATGGCAGCCACTTCTCATGCAGAGTGGTGATGTTAACGTCAATATCTTTACTGCGATGATTGGAACCATCGTGTTTGGAATAGGGGTTGATGATGCAATTCACGTGATGCATAGAATACAGGAAGAAGGTGAGAATTCAACTGGAATAGCTCATGCTGTAGAAGAAACGGGTCAAACTATTTTTGAAACAACCATTACAACAGTTGCAGGTATATCTGCAGGATTCTTGGCAGCATTCCCTGGATTAGAGAATTTCTTCATGCTGATGTGCTTGTTAATCGTCTTTGCATTCGTAACAAGTTCGTTCGTATTGCCGAGCATACTTGTTGCGGATCATACCGCACGTGACCTCATCAAAGGAAGAACAACCCTTCAGGAAATCGTTGCTGGTGACGACCCATGGAGAGATATGTCCGGTGACATGACCTTGACAAAAGCTTCTGATTTAGCACCTTTAGATGCTGTGTTACAGCCGAGTTCGGATTAGATTTTGCGTCTCATAATAGCAAAATACCATGAGGTCCCTATTGCGAGTATTAGTGCAGTTCCTACAAGGATTGAAATTATTGGGAGTCCGTCATCACTTGCTTTGACTTCAGGATTTTCTACAACTGCCTGTTCAACATCTTGTACTGTAATCTCACCTTGCATTCCTACTGAAGCGTGAGGTTCACAGACATAATCATAGACACCTGCTGATTCGTAATCAAAAAAGTACTCGTACTCAAGATTACGAGCGGGTTCACCAGAATCAAACACTTCATTCTCTTCAACTGCATTATGAGGAAGTGCTTGACTGCCCCATACAAATCGAACGCTGTCTCCTTCGTTGAGTGTGATCGTTGAAGGATTAAATCGCAGATTTGTACTATCGACTGTAACGACCTTGACTTCTCCTTCTTCTTCTGCAATCAAATCAATACTTCCTTGCAAAAAGAACAAAACAACTGCAAGGCAGATGAGTCGACGCATGATGTTACTTTTAGCACCCATTATATGAACACGTGTTCAAAAAATACGCTCGAAGATGAATTTCAAGCAGGTGGAGGGAGTGAGGAGTAAGCCCCTTTTTGTTACCTTACGGCGATTGCATTCAACTTAGCATCCTACCTGTCCCTGTGCGTGCAGCATGAGCGGGACGATTTGGACTTGCTCCAGTGGGGTTGCTCGTTCCATCAACACTCAGGCAACCTCCGTCTTTCAACATCATTGTACACACCTGGTATCGTATCGTTTCTGTGGCATTGACCTGACCATTTCTGATCTTTCACTTCTGTGAACCACTTGCACTACGGAGAGGGGACTTTCCTCAGAGTCGAACTCTGTCAGCAATCCTCTCACTCCCTCCATGTGTCTGTGGACACACTTGCATATGAATCCATCAGATTCACTGGTAAGGGTTTTGACCGACATCAGCAGATGTTGTTTGAGCACCATATGGACCCTGTTCAGAAGTCATTTGTTGCTGAGCTAAGGCTGGAAGTGAATCTTCTGCCTTCTCCAGTCGTTCTGCTAATTTCTTTTGATTGATAGGACGACGTTGAGGTTCTGAACGCAATCCAAAGACGAGAAGTCCTACGAGTACAATACTCAGAACTCCAAGAATACCAAGCATGACTGGATTCACTTCAGACACAGTACCTAGGAATCCTTCGCTTTCTGCATCTTTGACTCTGAGAGTTGGAGTTTGAGCAGTCTCTCCGCCCATGATTTGAACTTCAAGCCACATCGTTCCTGTACGTGTTGGAACCCATGTACTTTCGTAAACGACTGTTGATCCTGGTTGAACTTGCAACTGTCGAGCATCGACACGTGTGCGAGCACCATTTGATTCAACTAATTCAAGAACAACTTGGACGCTGCCATCCGCATTTCCGTTATTGATGATGGTTGCAGTAATTGGAACTGAATCATCAACGCGTATTGAACCACCATCCTTCAATTCTGGAGTCCCAACGAATTCAAATTCAGGTATACGTTGCTCCAAATCCCATACATTGTATGGAGCATCAATATCATTGAAATCTTCTGAGAATGCATTACCTGCCATGTCAGAACCCGTTACCCAAATTCTCAATTCCAAAGAATCAGAGCGTTCCGATTCAGAGATCAATTCGTCAATATCCAACGTGGCGGAAATCGGTATCGATTCACCAAATGCACGACCTCCAAGGAGCGTCATTGACTCTGAACCTTCGTACATTGAAGCTACATTAAGTCCAAGTCCTGCAGGGTGAATGGAATAGTGAAGTGTCAGAGTGTCTGGATTGAGCTGAGACAGCTCACGAACGGAGAGTGTTACGTCAATCGATGACCAATCGGATTCAGCGATTGTGATATCAGAATCTGGGCGATTCAACTCCATGAGAATAGGGGCAGTATTGTCGACGAAAATTGTGGTAAGAGGACCATCTGCAAGGCCTCGCAGAACTGCGCCGCTTGGAGGATTGTACATTGAAACAAACAAACCATGCTCGCCTGGTTGAGATGGAACGGAACGTCGATATGAGAAATTACCATGTGAATCGACAACGGATTCTTCACCATTAATTCTCATTAACAAATCCATTGATTGCTCGAGTATACGGTGACTACGATACCATACAATTTCACCTTCAAAAGCCATGGTTGATTCTGTGGAAGCCCATGCACCATAAGGCGAAACCACCGTATCGTCAATTGAAAGTGAAGTTTGGGATGTATCAAGGGTGATTTCACCACTGTAATGCCAGGATGAATCGTACAGAGGCACAGTTACGAACTGTCCGAGACGGTCTTCAAGATACAAGGATGGAACTCGCAACAGTGTTGGATCTGGATCAAAGCCCCATTCGATACTGAAGTTGACATTGAAGGTACCTTGTTCTGAGAAGACATCATCTCCACCAAGGACTTCACAGGATTCAACATCGATGTACACGTGATTGGTATAGCATTGGCCTGAGTTCGAATTCCAATAGATTGTTGCTGGGTCAGTTGCTGTAGAGCCAATATCTAATTCGATGTACTCGATATCAGTAACTCCGTTCTTATCCCAGATTGGAATTTGCAACAAGATTGCTTCCCCTGGATGCAACCACTCATCACCATGTTGGCCCCACTGGAGATCAAATTCAGTACCAAGAGAAGGAGTTCCGTCTGCACGCAATTGAATGTTAAACAAAGGATCGTAGATGCTTCCACCTTCGATCATGATGTTACCTGCACCATCAGCAACGGAGAGCCACCCTTGCACGTAAGACCCTTCTGAAGCGCTCGATGTATCCATTGTAAGCACAAACTCACCAGTGCTTGCAAGCATGTTCTGTGGAGATTCTAAGTCAATCTCTTGGACCTCATCTTCATCGATTTTACCATCCATGTTTGAATCATCCATCCAAGACCTCCATATCTTTGCCATGGCATGATGAGGAAGAGTTGGGTTATCTCCAATGATGAATGTAACCTCTGTTGCAGGTGATGCATCCCTGTGATCGAACTCATCAATATCCATCGAGATTAACATTGGAGCAATCGTATCCATTGTAAACGATGCAATTGGATTTACCTCATAGGAAGCACCCTGTCCAAGCAATGGAGTGACTTCAAGTTCCATCGTCAGGTTTTGCACAGTACTTGGTACGTTGTAAATAATCGATGCAACTCCATCAACAACCAAATTTGTTGACCCTTTGTCTTGTCCATTCACAAGCAATCGGACGAGAGCTTGCCCAGTACGAGGGACTGCATCTGAAACACCCTCGAAGCCCAAATACGCATGAACTGTTACAAATGTATTAGGGATTAAGAGAGCAGATTCTGCATCTGTTTCAATTCCAGATTGAGACTCAATGGTGAAGCGCTTCAATGAAACATCATTCTCAACACCATTTGCATGACCCAGTCCAAAGACGTGGTTGAGTGGAAGTGTTGGTCCAGTTGGACTGACAAGCATGACATTCATTGATGCATATGGCTCATCGTCCCATGTCATTGGCATTTGGAAACGATGAGTAAATTGGAGGTATGACCCACTTCCTACCATGCTAATTTCTCCGCTGGAATCGATATCACTCCATCCTAAACTGTATCCGCTTTGCTGACAATTTGAAGTCGATGCCCCTGAAAGTGGCAGGAGTACACTACTGCATTGCACGGACGAAGATGCTGATACACCTCGCAAACTCATGTCGATGCTCCAGCCATTATTCTTGACAAATGATTCTGCATCACTAACACCAAGAGGTGATAGATCAAACGTTGAGTTTACTGTAATCCAATCTGTGGAAGGTGTAAGTGTATCAATTGGAGGAGAGATTGTAAGAGAAACCGGATTTAATGTCGGTGTCGTCGAGATAGAATTGAGAGTCATTTTGATTGAACCAGAAGACATCATGCGGATTGGAATTCGTAGTTCCTTTACGCCACCTATACTTGCAATGGAAGAGAGTTGCTGATTCATAGCTTTGACCACGGAAGATGTTGAAATCATATTCATGTTAATTCCTGCATCGTATGGAGCAAAGATTCCACACAGGGTGACATCAGCCGTTGACTGAGATGAGCCGATGGTGATGCTTACTCTCGCCATTGGCAATCCAAGGATACCACGATCATCAGCAGCATTGGACAACGCACTGTTCAAAGCACTCAGTTCAGTTTGTGAAAAGGAAATGTGTAGAGCATTTTGGAAATTAGCGAATCCTCTATTCGTCACATCTGAGCCTGCAATTTTAATATTCATATACGGAGATTTCATCTCGTTATTCGAATTGAGAGTGAATGCAAAATCATTGATTCCAGCAAGAGGCAGGAGTACTTCAAACATTGAAGATGTACTCGGGGATGATGTTATTGTTTGGCAGAGTTGTCCTGTAGCGAGCCTGTTTTGGAATCCAAATGAACCTGCATTCGCACCGTCGAGACCCCAATCTGCAACACCGTCTGGGCCGATGTCAATTCGTAATCCAGTGCTTGGGTTTGAACGAACTGTTTCAACATCAAATGAATCAACAGAATAGGACCCACTTGAGGCAGTGAATCGGAATTGTACTGAATGACCAACCTCATCGAGAGTATCGTACCCTCCGAGTGAAACAGATTGCCACCCTGTATCATCGACATTGGCTTCAAGCAGTGGTGCTCCAGTTGCAGTAACGGATGTTGAAACGGCGCCAAAGCCATTTGAAATCTTGTACATAGGAGAAGTGAGCGAACCAGTTCCTGAAACAAGCCCTGTAGTCGCGGACCATGATGTTCCTGCCAGTATCCAATCATGTGTAGCAGGATTTGCGCTAAAGGATTCATGAATTGCACCGCTGATACCTAAACTGTGTATTTTAGGACCACCAGATTGACCGGTCATCATGTGTGTTTGGAATCGAAGAGACGGTGTCGCTTCCCAATCAATTGCTCCAAGATCAACTTGCAAGTCGGTCATTTGGGAATAGCCAGGAACTGCAGTTCCTGTTGCTGCGTCAATAAGTGACCATTCGAAGAGAGAACCTGTTGGTATCTCTGCATCGATTACCATCAAACCGTAGGATGATGGTTCACTTCCCAGGGTTGCTCCTGGACCAAACGGTTGCGAGGTCCAATTTCCTTCACCCGTGGAAACTCCCGATGCTTTTGGTAGAATCTCAATATCATCAATGTTCCAACCAGAGTATTGAACACTTGAATCAGTTCGTCCAATTCCAAAACGAACTTGAAGGTTGGAATTACCAGAAATGTAGTTGCTTATGGTGTAAGTGAGTGATGTGAAGGACCCATCGCTGACTGAACCAGAATTCTGCCATATGTTGGTCCAAGAACCAGATGAACTCTTTATTTGCACATAAGCGTGGTCCCATGATGAAGACTCAACGCCCAACTGGCGTTTGAATGTTAAATCCCATCCGCCCGAACAACCGCCACAATTCATAACTGGTGACGTCGCCCAAATTGTACTGCCCATGTTGTTCGGATAATTTCCGTTGTGGGAATACAATGTGTTGGTGCCACTTGGAACAGCTCCAGTAATTGGCCTGCTGGATGTTGAAGTATCCTTTCCAATGAACCAAGCAGAACCCAAGGTCCATGTGTTGGTACCCTCAAAGTCGAAACTCCAACCCTGAGGCAACAGTTGAAGAACAGAATTGTTGACATCCATGCCATCGTAAACAGCAGCAGAGTGATCGTAATCCGCAGGGGAATTCCAGACTTTTGCGGCAGTAACTGGAAGGACATTTTCGTCAAGAGAAAGGTCGATTGAAGCAACAGCTTCCCCACTTGGGACATCGATTGAAATCGCGTCGTTTACACCATCAGGATAGGAACCAATACTGACAATATTGGATTGGCCAGTAGGTGTAGCATTCGATACAACATTGTCTTCAAAAACGAGGTCCTGTGTCGTATTTTCAACCAGTGGACTGCCTAATGAAATTAGGAAAACTGACAGAAGCAGACCAGCGACAAGTACGTTGCGCCTGCGTCCACCCATGTCCCTCCCTAATCTTTCCACCCAAAAAGCATTCTTGCAACAAATCTGACTCCTAATTCTAACAATCAATATCAACCGTCCGAAACAAGGGTGCACTATGAGCGACGCTGAAACACTGAAAAAACTCGCAGGTGAAGCCGCCTGTTTGTATGTAAAATCTGGAATGAACGTTGGACTTGGAACGGGTTCAACTGTCAAATATACTGTCCTCGAACTTGGAAGAAGAATCCGTGAAGAAGGTCTTGAAATTGTTGGCGTTCCAACATCTGTTGCTACAGAAAAACTCGCGAATGAAGTTGGAATTCCACTGGTCGAATTGGGTTCCGTGGCAGGCCTTGATATTGTCATTGATGGAACGGATGAATTTGACCCCCAGTTTCAATTGATTAAAGGAGGAGGAGCAGCATTATTACGCGAGAAAATCGTTGCTCAACAATCAGCAGCAATGGTGGTTGTAGCCGATGGAAGAAAACAGGTTGAGTGTCTTGGAGCATTCGGTATTCCTATCGAGATTACACCGTTCTCATCCGATGTCACAGTACGAGCCCTCGAGGCTTTATTGAACTGTGATGTCGATCTGCGTTCGAATGATGAGGGATTGATTCACACTGATAACGGAAATTGTATTGCGGATGCGAACGTTGGTGCAACCATCGATGATCCTGTTCTCATGGAAGCTCAAATTCTCAATATCGCAGGAGTCGTTCAGGTCGGTCTATTCAATGATATGTGTGATGTTGTGGTCTTAGCAAACGATGGAAA
>CAXDRT010000022.1:0-20973 GCA_963991835.1 uncultured euryarchaeote | reverse complement strand
CCGTAGGTGTTGGTTGTAGAGGAGGTAATGGCATGCCAGGCAAAGGTTGTCCACCAACAGGTGGAGGTAGCGGCATTCCAGGCAATGGAGGCAACGGAGTGTTCGGAACATTTTCTTTTTTGTTCTTTTTCTTCCGGCGCATCGGCTCACCTCTAATTCTCTTGGAGATGATGCTGCCCTTGAACCTTCCCACAAATAGGATATGAAAAATCCTATATTTATAGATGGAATTTAAACTAGCGAACCCCAACCTTTGAGACACAAAAACGTGGCAGAGGATTCTGAAACCTCCAATTTATCTCCTTGTTTAACATCATATGATTCATCTCCAAAGCGTACAATAGCATCTTCCACTGTAATTTCTAAATTGAGAGTCTTATCATTTCCAAATACAAAAGCTTCTTTCAATGGGTCAAATGGATTTGATCGGTCAGGATCTAACCGTTCCAATTCAAATTCTGTTACGCGCATACCTGTTTTGCCATGTAAGGACGTAGGCCATCTAATTTGTCTACGTACGTCAATTGTAACGACTTCATCTGTTTCACCTGCAGCACCTAATACGATTGATGCATCAGATTTTACCAAATCAAGAAACAATCCTTGTAATTTACCCAAAGCTCCAAATTTCCCATCAAGCACTCGTTGTTTTCTCTCTTCATGAATAAACAAATCGGCTAATTTTTGTATCGAGGCAATACCTCTACCTGGTTTCCCCTCTCTCCTAAGTTGTTCTTTTAATTCTAAATGTAGCGTTTTTATAATTACTTTTGAATCATCAGTATTATTCGCAATGTTTGTTAATTTAGTAATCAAGGAAGGTATTTGATCTCTAATTCTTTTCGACCAGCCTTTGGAATTTGCATCGTTGTATTGTGCCAGACCTCCTGAAACATCGACACCTTCCCCCCGTATGTGTGATACAAGTTCTCTTCTTGCTTCAGAATCCAAGTGAAAGAGAGAAGGATCTCGATAATGAAGATGATAACCTCTATGTCCTGAAAAGGTCACTTGAAGAAATTCTCTCTTAAATCCAAATTCAGGCTCTAAAAAATCATTCCACAGGGAATGTGCTTGATCCCTGATTACATCAAGCATACCAGGGAAATCTCGATCCGTTACACCTGGTAAGTGATCACCATCTAAATCAAAAATTAAATCAGCACCTTGCCACTCTTTTGCATCCATTTTCATTTCATAGGGCTTATTCCAATAGGCCGTAGAATAGAAGCAAGAATGCATTGCTCTTTCAGATAAGAATTGGCGTAGTTCTGATTCTCCTCTGAATGCACGATGTCGCAGAGGGGGCGATCCTCCAAATGGAATAAACATCCATTCCCTCTTAGGCATTCTTGGAGGTCGCCAGAAATCAGATGTTTGATAATAGCGTCCAAATCGATGCGCAAATCTTGCCCATCCTTGAGAAGCCATAATCTCACCAACAGGTGACAGTTATTGAAGAATCCCAACTTATTTCTTGATGTAGAATTTTTGTTCGGTTGCACTGATTTCCGTCACAGAATCAGCACCTGTCTTTTCAACGTAGTGATTCCAGCAATAATAGTGCTCGTTATGAACCATTGAGGAGCCAAATGTCAATCGCAGACCGCAATCATGGCAACGTGGGCCAATCTCACCATTTGGTGCTTGGGCTAATTGTACGTGTTCGTTTGGCATCTCCTCACCAATCCTTCCTGTAGGTTAGGGTTCTAAAATGTCGTGATTGATTCAATCGTTGAGCATTGAACTTTTAGCAACCCAGTTCAAAAGATCAAGTGCAACTTCACATGATTCACTTACTTCGATGCACGAATCAGAAAGATAGTCTTCTAAAACAGGTTTTGCTGAAAGGTTTCCAATTGCACCGAGGGCTTCTGCAGCTTCATGCCGGACCATAACATGTTCATCATGGTCTGATAGCCGATCAATTAACGTCGGAATAGCTTCGTCCATTTGCATTTGACCTAAGACGTAGGCCAATTCGTGACGTAATAATGCGCTCTTTGTGGTAAATGCTTGGCAGAGAGCCATGCAGGAATGAACATTACGGATATTTCGAAATTTGAATACAACTCGCATCCGTTCAAACATTCGTGCTGAATCATCGAGTAAAATCGATTTCATTAGTTCAAAATCATCTTCTTTCGATGCAGGAGCAGGATCTACTGAGCCATATTCGCTGACCTCAGGTATATCTCCCATCGAAACACCTATTCTTCCTTAGCTCCAATGAATTGCATTGAATCTTCTGAGAAGTCAGGATTGATGAGTCCGATTTCCTTCCCTTCCTTCAAGAATCTACGAATGGAAGCCCTTCCTTCAGGTTTGTAGTCAATAGTGCGATCATTTACGTACATGGTAACAAATTTTTGATTCGTTTCATCATCAATCCCTCTACCCCACGCTTTTGCAAATTCCAATGCTTCTTCTGGATGCTTGATTGAATGCTCAATACTCATTTTCGTATACATTGTAATATCTTCCATTATCTTTTGTCCTAAGTCTCTGCGCACTACATTCCCACCCAAAGGCATAGGCCAACCATCGGTTCGTTCATTCCACCAAACACCTAAATCAATTAGTACATTTAAATCATGTTCGACATATGTCAACTGCCCTTCGTGAATGATTAATCCACAAGAGTAAGTATCATCAAGAATGCGCGGTATGATTTCATCAAATGGAACGACTTCGACATTCACTTCGCCCCATGCGAGTCTGAGCCCCATGTATGCTGATGTCTTAAGCCCAGGAACTGCAATTACTGACTTTTTCGCATCTTCTAAACTTAGGCCTTGTTTTGACACGATCATTGGACCATAGCCCTCTCCCATCGACGCACCACAGTTCATTAACGAATAATGCTCAGCAATGTCGGGAAAGGCATGTATGGAGACTGCAGAAACCTCCAATTCTTGTCGCATAGCTCTATGATTTAGGGTTTCGATATCTTGTAATTCATGGACAAAATTGTAACCTGGAGTTGGAAATGCGTTTGTTGTCATGGCATGGAACATAAATGCATCATCAGGATCGGGAGAATGTCCAATTCGAACAATCATATTGCCGTTCTCATCCAAAGGTAGCGATGCCATGTACTTTCCAACTTGAAGACCTTCATGAACTAACCGATGAAAATTTGAAACAACAGGACGCTACAAATCATACAATGAGGGTATGGTTTAAGTATCGCATTGGACATTCAAAAACATGGGGAAGAGGACCATGCTAAGATGGTTAGTCCTTGGTTTGACTCTTCTATTCTTGACTCCAACAACAGGTGCAGAAACGAATTCCTTGTTTTTTGAATCCACATACGATTCTAATTTAAACAATCAAGGTTTTGGGACAATAGAAATAAATGAAAACGGTACACTTGGTTACGCTTCGTTTGGTAAAACCTTAGTTCAATTTTCAACAATTGATAAAACAACGATACAATCTAAAACCTTTGAACACGACATTATGACGACGACGCTTTCACCAGACGATACCAGATTAGCGATTACGATTCGAGATGGTGGCACAGGCAGTGATACAATTTATGTTCTTGATTCAAGTACATTCAATACAAAAATATCTTCCAGTGCCACAGGGTCTAATGCTGATCTCCTAACTTGGACAGATAATGGTGCATCCTTTGTCACGAATCATCCCACGGATGGCTTAATAAAATTCAACAGAGAAGATTTAGTGGAAGAAGCACATTACACTGGTAATTTATCCAATTCTATGATCTGTGCTGACATATCATCTTCAGGAGGATACATCATGGGTGTCGATGATTCTGGAAGACTCACGATATGGAATTCAAATGGAGATTACATTCATCATGAACTAATATTGGACTCCAGTATAAATGACTGCTCTTTCGATCCTAGTGAATCTATGTTTTCTGTTAGTATCAACGACAATCAAATTAGGAAATGGACTCTGTCAGGCTCGGAACTGAGGCCTTTGGATACCCCAGGCATTAACTCTTACAAATGGTCTTCAGATGGTCAGTATGTATTCACTCATCGAACAAATGATGGACAATATATCACAACCTACGACTCATCTGATTCCAGTACAGTATCAGAATTTGCATTATTCCATCAATTTTCAGATTTTGAAATACTGGAACTAAGTCCAGGAACAATTGATGTTGCAATCTTCAATTCAATGACAGATCATATTGTTATTTACGACTCAGAACACATAAACCAGGGTATTGGTGAATCGGGTTCTGATTACGATAGTGACGGAATACCCAATTCAATAGATGATGATGATGATGGCGATGGTATCGAAGACATATGGGATCTAAATTGTGATGCTTCTGGCTCGTTCAGTTGTGCACTTTTACCAGATGAAGACTACATGAGATCAATGGATTTATACTTGAATGGAACAATATTAGAAGTAAAAGAATCATTTACATTTGATAAGAGCTATTCCTCTGTTATCCGTGACTTGAGTCGGTATTCCCTCGATTCAGATGTACGATTATCTTCTGATGAAGCGATATTATTTGCATCCTCCTACTGTGCAAACATCAATGAGTATAATTACACGAAATCCATTCAAGAAGCGGTAATTATTGATGGTGTTTCACCTGAATTTATTTCTCTTTCTTGTAACATTGCATCAGGTATGGAATTGACTCAGGTCAATGACGATAGGACCCATATTCGTTATTCGATTACTACAAAATACAACATGTCAGGTGATGTCACACCTGGTGATAATGTGATTCAGATCTTATATCAGCCAACTTCTGTCGATGGAAGCATAACTATTCTAAGTGAGCAACATCCAATGTCAGTATCTGTCACTAGCGAAGAATATGATAGCGAATTATTTTCACCGTGGTTTTTACAAGAACAATCAATCTCTTTGAGTCTTTCAGAAAAAACAACTACTGATGAAGCGAATTTGGTTGATGGCACTATTTTTACCACATGGTGGTTCGTTTCCATAATGGTCATATCCCTGCTATCTGCAGGATTTGCCGTTTACAAATTTATGAAGAGACCTGATTCGTATTCCATAGAATTAGACGATGAAGATTATTCTGATGAGGATGAATCTGAAGTGGCGGATACCTCATTTGATGAAATTGAAGATTTTAATGAACCTGAAATGCCAATAAATCGTCCTAAATCGATGCCACAGCGATCTGTTAGAAAACGTACTACAAACAGAGTAAGCCCTGAAACAACCACGCCCACACGCAAAAGGAGAACCCGCGCTACAAGTACTGATTCAAATGTAACGACGACAAAACGACGTCGTTTAGTAGAGAATGAACAGCCTGTAAAGGTAAGGAAACGACGTGCTGTTAAACAATCTGTAGATATTGAAGATGAAGAGATGACAGATGCATTAAATCGATATGAAGATAATTAAATTACCACATAAACTCAATTTTTTCTTCGAGTCCACAACAAAGTGTCAGGTATTCCTGCAATCCTGCTACATGTTCGTCATCTAATCGATTAAACACTTCCCCAAAATATCGATTCATGCGTTCTATTGACATATCTGATTGCTGATGTGCATTCAGAATGACATGTTCTCTGGTTAGAGGATCGTTTTCAAACAACTCAAGTCGTTCAATGAGCGCTGCATGTGCTCTCTTTACGTATTCAATCGGTGTATCTTTTCTTGCCGCAAATACACCAAAAACCATTGGATGGCCTGAATGATCGAGCCAAGCTTGTCCAAGATCTAATTGAACAAGTTCTGGATTTACTTTTGCCCGGTCAAGGGCTCTATCTCCAATTAACAAAGCGCCATCACAACGGTCAAGCATACTATCGAGATCTGGCCCCATCTCAACAGGGCGTGGGTCAAGTCCCTTGACTTTTAGCAAATACTTGAGCAAGGCTACTGACGAGGCTGAATCACTCGGCATAGCAATATCTCGCATCTCTTCTAAGGGACGGTTACCAAAGACAAGAACACTGCCTACTTCACCCTTCGAACTTATGCCAATCTCTGGAATTAAAATGAGATCTTGATGATGTCTTGCGAAATCAGCAGCTGGTATAGGCGCAAGTACACAATCTCTCCTGAGTAGATGACCTGTTAACCAAGAAGGGGGAGCTGGTAATACATTGAATTTGGAATCTAATCCCAAAAATAAAGGGTCACAATTCATGAATGCAACTCTGCCGATTGTATTGGCCCAAAGTAGTTCATTTCCTGCTGCCATGCTCATCCCTCAAATTACTGGTAACCTACGTGGTTTTTTAGCAGGAACAAATTCTTCGAATTCTGAATAGGTTGTATTTCGTTTTATGGGGATATTCCCTGACCGCGTTACAAGTTTAGCAAGCTGATTTACACCATGATCTAGAGGGGCTTTCGAACCAGCAAGGTGCATAATTGATTCTTGTTTAACCGTACCATCAATATCATCTGCTCCATATTGTAATGCTAATTCGGCCATAGAATCTCCTATATTCATCCGATATGCCTTGATGTGAGGTATACTATGAAGCATAATTCGTGAGACAGCAATTACTCTGAGTATTTCTTGTCCAGTTGATAATTGAGCCATAGGTAATCGTGTAGAATCAGGAAGGAATGGGTATGGTACAAAACACTGAAATCCGTTAGTTCTTTTAGCTAAGTCACGCAGTTGAATCATATGTTCTACACGTTGTTTTGCTGTTTCAATCGTACCAAATAACATTGTACAGTTACTAGGTAAACCAATCGAATGGGCTGTTTCATGAATATCGAGATATTCTTGACTTGATTCCTTGCCATTACATATGACTTTACGCACGTTATCATCAAGGATTTCAGCCCCTCCTCCTGGTAATGAGGTCAAACCTGCATCATGTAACCTCTGAAGTGTTTCCCTTATCGATAGATTTGACACTTGGGAAAGATGTTTGATTTCAACAGCTGTGAGTGCTTTAATTGAAATGTGAGGGTGTTCTTCCTTGATGCGTCTGAACAGGGAACAATAATGATCGACATCCCATTCAGGATGAAGACCGCCAACTGAATGTACTTCATTCACAATGGAGGAAAATTTCTCTAGTTCTGAAAGGTATGAATCAATGGAGAGTGCATATGCATCTGCTGCTTTAGAACCACGTCGAAAGGCACAAAATTTGCATGCTAGAACACAAATATTTGTTTGATTAATATGGACGTTTGAATTAAAGTATGCATTATTTCCAAACATAGCTACTTTGTGTTGGTTAGCCAGATGTCCCAATTCACTTAGACTAGATGTATCAAAGAGGTTGCATCCATCCTCAACTGTGAGTTCTTCATCTGAGAGAATCTTATCAACGATGATTTGGATTGAATCTGACCATTGTATTGATTGTATAGACGTCTTTAGGCGTGGAAGCCAATCCTTGTTTCTGTCCGCATCAACAACTGCGGATTTCCAACTGGACATGGCCCATCCTCACGCTCATTCTTCATCAAGATGTGGATATGACCCTGACTAACGACGGACATTGAAAAATCCTACATTAACCATGAATTTCCTAAATTCTTCAATCAAAAATACCGTAGATGCGACGAGCGTTAATACAAGCCAGTCAAGAGACTCTAGAGGGGTCGTACTGAGTAGATTACCGAATTCAATATCAATGAATGGAATTGTACTTGTAGAAAAGTGTACAAACAAAAAGAGAAGGCTAGCAGAAATTAGGATTGCATAATTGATGGCTTTGTTTGAGAACATACCGAGAGTAAACAAGCTCGCTTCCCCTGATCTACAATTGAGAACATTAAACAATTGATACACAATAAATACAGCAAATGTCATTGTTTGGGCCTGTGCGAACAGATCATCTGCATAATTTTCCCAGCCCTCAATTGCCGCCTTCTCAACAGATGTGATACTTTCGGGGTTGGTGTGAGCCAATCCAGAGATACAAGCATCTACATTGAAAGGGGCATCTGATGCAGTTGTGAACGGAGCGAGAGAACACTGATCATCAGTAATCACTCCACCGCCAGAAAGGAAAAAGATGATGAGAGTTCCAATTACCATAACTGCTCCCAGATAGAAAATAAGGCTAATATCTCGGGAATTTGGTAAACCCTCATCTACAGGTCTAGGTGGTCTAGACATCACGTTTCCATGACGTTTTTCGACACCTAAAGCTACAGCAGGGGGACCATCCATTAGGATATTGATTACTAAGATTTGAGTTGCTGTTAAAGGTAAATTCCAACCAAAGACGAACGTGGATATGACGATAAGGGCTACTGCTGCAACATTGGTCGAGACTTGATAGCGAACAAAGTTACGAATATTCTGATAGATTTTACGTCCTTCTTCAATAGCATGAACAATGTTAGCAAAGTTATCATCTTGAAGAACCATGTCCGCTGCATCTTTTGCAACATCAGTCCCAGCAATGCCCATAGCGATACCTATGTTGGCTCCAGACAAAGCGGGAGCGTCATTGACACCATCTCCTGTCATGGCTACAATTTCCCCTTTTTCTTGCAATGAGGCAACAATCCTCATTTTTTGATCTGGTGTTACTCTAGAAAAGATTGAACTTTCTACGGAAGAAGAGAGTTCTTGGTCAGACATTTGCCTGAGTTCTTCTCCACTGACTGAAGATTCAGAATTTGTATTGATTGCCAGTTCTTTTCCAATTGCTCTTGCAGTAAGGTGATGATCACCGGTAATCATCTTGACCTTAATACCAGCATCTTGACAAATTTTGATTGCTTCTTTGACTTCTGGCCGAGGGGGATCCATAATACCAACAAGGCCCAAAAAGATCAGCCCATTTTCCACTGATTCAATATCCTCAACATCTTCATCAGGTTCTAATTTACGAGCAGCTAATGCGATAACACGCATCGATTTTGAACCCATAGATTCGTTTACAGCCTGAGCGTCTTCGAAATCTTTTTTCTCTATCGGCACAATGACTCCATCTTTGAATCGATGACTCGTGATGGGAACAAAGCCACCTGCCGCCCCCTTGACAAATACCCATTTATCCCCTTCATATTCGTGAATAACAGACATCCTTTTTCTCTCCGTGTTGAAAAAGAATTCGTGAATTCTCGGGTGGCGTTGAGCAAATTTACCAATATGGCCATTCAACTTCCAACCGAGAACTGCACATGCAGAATCAGTTGGATCTCCAATTGCAGACCATCTTCCTTCAACCTTAGAAATTTGAGAATTGTGGCAAAGAGATAGACAAGCAGCGAGAAGTCTGAATGATTGGTCGCTCTGAAGAGTTGACATTTCCTGGTTTGACAATTCTCCATCTTTTCCAATAAGGGTCCCTTTAGGAATGAAACCGTCACCACTAACATCAAACAATTTTTCGACGGTGTGTAACTGTCGTACAGTCATTTCATTTTTTGTTAATGTACCTGTTTTATCCGAACAAATTACGGTTGTTGAGCCTAAGGTTTCAACGGCCTTCATTCGTCGAATAATAGCCTTATGACGTGCCATATTACGCATACCTAATGCAAGCGTAATAACCAGAATAATCGGTAATCCTTCAGGGACAATAGCGACAAATATTGCAATTGCAACGATGAACTGATCAACAGCAACTTCCCAAAGATTGTCATTTCCGCCATAGGCAAGAAGCATCTTAATCGAAACAAGTAGTACTGCAACAATTAATGCAATAAAACCAAGGAATCGTCCCAAGGATTCTAACTTTAATTCGAGAGGAGTCTTTGGAGTAGTGGCTTCTGAAATATCGCTTGCAATTTGGCCTAATTGGGTCTGCATTCCTGTTTCCACAACCAGTCCGATAGCCCTGCCTGTGGATACAGTTGTACCCATGTACATCATGTTCCGTCGGTCCGCAAGCAATGTCTTTGGATCCAACGGTTTCAATCGTTTTGTGATAGGTTCTGATTCGCCAGTTAAAGCAGACTCATCTACTCGACATTGGTAAACCTCTAACAAACGTATGTCTGCGGGAACATTCAATCCTTCCTCGAGTTTGACTATGTCACCTGGTACGAGTGAATCCGTAGGAATTTCAGATTCGTACCCATCTCTAATTGTAACGCAATTCGATATGCTCATTTGTTTAAGCGCATCCATGGCTTGTTCTGCTTGACCTTCTTGCCAGAAACCAAATACTGCATTCGCTGTTAATACTAGGAAGATAAATATCGCATCACCTGGTTGTTCAGGATGTATTGCTAATGCGACAAGTGCCGCCCCAATTAGTAAGTAATTCAATGGGTCATTGTATTGGCTTAGAAATCGAAGTATGGCTGAAGTTGGTTCAGGTTGAGCTAATTGATTAGGACCGTATCTCTCGATTCGATCTATTATTTCATTTTGAGCCAAACCTTGTGGATTAGAATCAAGCGCTGAAAGCGCTTCTGCGCTGTCCATTGCATGCCAATTTCTTTGAACCAAATGCATCACCCATGGAAATCAAATTGGTCAAAGACCAAGGATTCCCATTCGGTTGGGGAACATTATGATTTATGATTATAATGGAGGACCTCCCATGAAAATAAAATGAAAAATTAGGAAAATAGGAACTTTGTTTTCCGAATCTTTCTCAAACCATCAGTATCTCGGGTATGTATGAGCGAGTTGGATAACCCATACATTCCAGCCGATCAACAACCATTAGAATTGACGCTAAGGGCAATTGTTGTAGGTATTGTCTTGGGCGTACTCATGACGGCTGCAAATGCATACCTTGGACTCTATGCTGGAATGACCGTATCCGCAAGTATTCCTGCAGCAGTTATGTCGATGCTGATTCTTCGCAGTTTATTCAAGGATGTTAGTATTTTAGAAAACAATGCAGTACAAACAATGGCGAGCGCTGGAGAATCTCTTGCCGCGGGTGTTATTTTCACAGTACCTGCAATGTTGGTCATTGGTATTTGGGTTGACATACAATGGTTCCCTACTCTAGCAATTGCATTACTAGGAGGGTTATTGGGGACGATGTTTACAATCGCCCTAAGACGGCTCTTTATCGTAGAAGAAGCACTTCCATACCCAGAAGGTGTTGCCTGTAGAGAAGTTCTTGTTGCAGGGGAAGAAGGTGGAAGTGGAGCCTTAGCAATTGTTTACGCACTCGGTCTTGGAGCCATCTATGGCTTAATGGTCAAGGGGTTTGAAGTCGTACATAGCGAAGCCCAAACCGCATTTGAAGTATTCAAAACACGTATGTATGCAGGAATGGATCTTTCCGTTGCTTTACTTTCTGTAGGATTCATTGTTGGCATTCGAATCGCTTCATTCATCTTCTTAGGTGGCGTTATTGGTTATGCTATACTCGTGCCATTAGTCGGTTTTCTTAATGGCTGGCCCCAATCAGGCTCATTAGCAGATGGATTCTACTCACTCTGGCTTGAACAAGTTCGGTATGTTGGCGTTGGAGCAATGGTCGTTGGTGGAATTTATACGCTTTGGAGCATGAGAAAAACCATTTTTACAGGACTAAAGAAATCCTTTGCCCAAAATGATTCAGACGATGAATATCATCTGAGAACAGAAAAGGATTTGCCAATGAAATGGGTTGGAATGGTTTGTGCCGTTCTTGTCGTGCTAACATTCTTCTTTTATTGGTACATAACAGGATCATTGATTCTATCATTAGCTGGGGCGTTATTCTTAGCTCTTGTGTCCTTCTTTTTCGCAGCAGTTGCTGGATACATCGCAGGCGTGGTGGGTTCGAGTAATTCCCCAGTCTCTGGAATGACAATCGCTACGCTATTGTTCACAGTAGGACTCGTTTGGATCGTCGGATCTTATTTCCTTGGACTTGAACAAGAAGAATTGATGTATGCAACCTTGCTTATTGCCGCGGTTGTTGCGAGCAGTGCGGCGATTGCTGGAGATGTAATGCAGGATTTAAAGACAGGACATATGGTTGGAGCAACACCATGGCGTCAACAAATTGCAGAAATTATTGGTGTCATTACTGGAGCATTTGTAATCGGTCCAACAATTAGTCTTCTTCATAATGCATTTCAAATCTCTTCTACTGCTTGTATTGCAACAAATGAACGAATTGTTGCATCGGAAGGTTCCGATTCTACTAATCTGTATGATTGTAGCGACGCATTATTCGCACCTCAAGCCGAATTAATTGGAGCAATTGTGAAAGGAGCATTTGCTGGAGACATCAATCTCCCTATGGTCTTCCTTGGGGCTGCATTAGCCGTTGTCCTGATTCGTCTGTCAATGCCTGTAATGTCTGTTGCAATAGGGATTTATCTCCCTCTTAAATTGAGTGTTCCGATCATGCTTGGTGGAATTTTATCTTCCTTAGCCATTGGTTCTGCATATCTTCGAGTTGATGGAACACTCGATAGAAAACCATCCAAAGATGCAAAACAAGCTGCATATGAAGTAGAAAGCCGAGGTGTTCTAATTGGTGCCGGATTTATTGCTGGTGAATCCATATTGGGTGTTTTAATTGCGGTATTGATTGTACTCGATATGGATCTCAACAAAATTTTCAACATAACTGTACTGCCGCAATGGCTTTCTTTAGTATTCTTTGCATGGTTTGTTGGCGTCTTTTTGTGGTTAGCAACAAGAACCTTGCCAAGTGGAGGCAATTTAGTGAAGGAAATATTGAGCACTGCTAGCCATGCGCTCAAGAAATTCGTTCGGTCTTTCATCCCAAATTCAAAGTAATACCCACGGTAATTATCAAAGGCCAAAGGCGATGGCATGGTATTACTGGTACCCATGCAACATACTATCGAAGAACTGGAAGAACTGGCACGTAAGTGTAGAATTGAAATCGTCAAGATGGTTTACAGAGCACAAGCAGGGCATCCAGGTGGTTCTCTATCTGAAATTGATTTACTAGCAGGACTATACGGTACGACAATGAGGGTTCGCCCTGATGATCCAGATTGGGAAGATCGTGACAGATTTATTCTATCAAAAGGTCATGCTTCGCCAGGAATGTATGCATTATTAGCGGAAAGAGGATTCATTTCCCATGAGGATTTGAAATCGTATCGTGTTCTTGGAGGGGTATGCCAAGGACATGTCGATATGAAATGGTGCCCAGGTGTTGATTTTAGCGCTGGAAGCCTTGGCATGGGCCTCTCATACGGCATGGGCTGTGCAATTGCAGCTAAACTCGATGGTAGTGAAAGAAGGGCCTTTGTTATGCTGGGTGACGGAGAAATTCAGGAAGGTTCAGTTTGGGAAGCAGCAATGGCTGCTGCACATCATGAATTGGGTAATCTCAAGGTTATTCTCGATCGTAATAGAATTCAGAACGATGATTTTTGTGAAACACAAATGAGGATGTTCGATATTCCTGCCAAGTGGAGAGCATTTGGTTGGAATGTAAAGGAAATTGATGGCCATAATATGAGGGAAGTTGTTGAAGGTATGGATTATCTTTCAGAAACCAATGATGGTCCTTCCATACTCATCGCTCATACCGTCAAAGGAAAGGGTGTTTCATTCATGGAAGATAATCCGTCGTTCCACGGAGCTGCACCGAACGATGAACAATATGGTCAAGCGCTTGCCGAATTGGGGGTGGAATTTTGACACGCATGGCTGCAACAAGAGATGGATATGGTCAAGCTTTACTTGAACTCGCTGAAAATGAAAAAGTCGTAGTACTCGAAGCTGATCTTGGAAAATCTACCAAATCTCTCCACTTTAGAAAGGCCTATCCAGACCGTACAGTTTCTTGTGGAATTGGTGAACAAAACATGCTCCTCGTGGCAGCAGGTTTGGCATCAAGTGGCTACATTCCGTTTGCTTCCACATTTGCTATATTCACAGAACGTGCATTTGAACAAATGAGAAATGGTGTCGCTCGACCGAAACTAGCCGTGCATTTGTGCGGCTCGCATGGTGGAACTCACACGGGTACAGATGGTTCATCTGCACAATCAATTGAAGATTTAGCCATATACAGAACACTTCCTAACGTGACAGTCTTACATCCAAGTGATGAAGTCAGTACTCGTATTCTAACCAAGCGACTCGCTACGTCTGGAAATCCATCATACATGAGAACTGCACGAAATAAAACGCCTGTTCTGTATGATGATGTAAGTGAAGATACAATACAAATTGGTAAAGGCATTGAATTGAAATCTGGAAGTGATGTTGCAATCATCGCCTGCGGAGTTCTTGTATCAGAAGCACTGAAGGCAGCTGACACACTTGCAAGTGAAGGGATTCAAGCAACAGTCGTAGACATGCATACAATCAAACCTTTGGATTCAGATTTAATCGATAGAATTGCAGAACGATGTGGTTGCATCGTGACAGCCGAAGATCATTCGATTATTGGTGGACTTGGTGGAGCGGTGGCTGAACATCTTTCTATGACCAGTTCAACACCTCTTGAGCGGGTTGGAGTAAAGGATCGATTCGGAGAATCAGGACAATCCGACGAAATGCTTGAGTTGATGGAGTTGAGTGCACCACACATCACAAATGCTGCACACCGAGCCATCAATCGGAAGTAAGGCATCCGTCATATTGAAGGAGCGCCCGCTGTAGCCGTATGCATGGAGTTCTTCCTTGACACAGCAGACGTAGATGAAATTCGAGAGATTGCAGCATGGGGTATACTCGATGGTGTAACGACAAATCCATCATTGATTAAAAAGAGCGGAAGAGATTTCAAAGAAGTTGTTCGAGAAATTGCAAACATTTGTTCTGGTCCAATTTCAGCCGAAGTTACAGCAATGGATACTGCTGGTATGCTCGAACAAGCGCGTCAACTCAAAAGTGAGTTGCCTGCTAATGTGATTATCAAAATACCATGCACTCCAGAAGGACTTGCAGCGACAAAGGTACTGACTGAAGAAGGAATAGACACAAATGTCACATTGATTTTTTCAACATCTCAGGCACTTATGGCTGCTAAAGCTGGTGCAACATATGTATCGCCATTCATTGGTCGAATCGATGATACTGGTCATGATGGAATGAACCTGATCGCAGAAATTATGGAAACATGGTCGAAATACAATATTACAACAAAGGTACTAGCCGCATCGATTAGGCACCCAACGCACATGCTCCAATGTATGCAACTAGGTGCTCACACAGCAACAATGCCTGCAAAGATCTTCAAACAACTAATGACGCATCCACTAACGGACCGTGGATTAGAAGGGTTCATGAGAGATTGGGCTGAAGTTGAAGCAGCAGGAAATGCCTGATTAGACAATTGACTCCAGAAAGGAGGCTTCATGAATGAGGTGCTTCCAGCACATTACAACGAGGGCTGATTATGACCAGTGTTGAAGAACGGCTACAGCAACTTCTCGACGGAGAACTTGATGCTGCAGAACTTGCAGAAGATCCAACATTAGCATCTCTTGCAGATCGTCTTTATGGCATTAAAATTAAGTCCGTTGCTCCTAAGAAAAAGAGAGATTTTGCAGAACCTGCTCAACCATCAGCCCCTTTGCCAGCAACAGACATGATGATTGAAGTTATTGGAGATGTCGCATTACAACATTTGCCTGCACCCTCAGCTGGCCTGCCATTGCCATCTGAACCGTTACCATTACCAGATCTTCCAGGAAAGGGGAAATCATTTGGTGCAATGAGTTATCTCTCAATGACAGGTTTGGCATTTGTTGTTGCTAATCTCTTTGGTTTGTTTTCATCTCTTGTTGGGTCTGCCTGCACAAAAGCATGTTCGGATGAAGGAAATACAAAGATGAACTTGATGGAATTATACAGACTGGATTCAATTGATGGATGGAGTCAACCAGTTACTGAAGCTATTGTAGGAATTCCCGATATTGTAGCGTGTATCACTCTCTTAGTAGCGATATTCATGTTGAGAAAATCATCGTGATGATATGTCTGATTTATTCTCTGAAGTTTTAGCATATGTTGGCATGGCTAGCATTTTATTCGCTTTCCTTCTAGAAACACGAGATACAATCTCCAGTAAAGGTTCGTTTTACTTATTGCTCATGGCATTTGGTTCTGGACTCCTTGCTATTCGAGCATTCCTAATATCTGAATGGGCCTTTTTTATTCTTGAAATCGTCTGGTGTGGCGCTGCAATGATTGCTCTTATTTCCATAAGGAATGGAGTAAACCAGCCGTCATCTTGATGAGCAAGGTGTTCGACCAACACTCATGGGCAATCCAGCAAAGGCGAAGCGAGGGATACCTTCGAAAGTTGAAGATTTCAATGCATGGTACCCATTTATTGTTGAGGCAGCTGATCTTGTTGACAAGCGTTATCCTATCAAGGGAATGGATGTATGGCGACCATATGGTTGGAAAGCAATGCGTCAAATTGATTCTTTAACTCATGCAGAAATGGACCGTACAGGTCATGAAGAAGTCAATTTCCCACTATTGATTCCAGAAGATTTACTTGAGAAAGAAAATGCTCTTGTTGCCCGATTGAAGCGAGCAAGAGAAGAAGGTGTCGATCCCGATGAACTGCGTGATGATGAAGAGGATGCTGGATTCAAGAAAGAAGTCTATTGGGTTAAGCATGCTGGAGATAATGAACTCGACATTCCTATGTTTCTCAGACCTACAAGTGAAACAGCGATGTACACAATGTTCCCATTATGGATACGTTCGCACAAAGATTTACCATTGAAAGTTTATCAAATGGTCAATACATTTCGATATGAGACCAAACAAACACGATCCTTTATTCGAGTTCGAGAGATTCACTTCTTTGAAGCACATACTGCACATGCGACAGAAGAAGACGCAACAGCACAAATTGAACAAGATTTAGAAATTGTTGATAAAATAATGAATATTTTGTGCCTCCCAATAATCAAGGCTAAACGACCTATCTGGGACACCTTCCCAGGAGCACACTACACAATAGGCATTGATGCGATTATGCCGAATGGTCGGACACTGCAAGTTGCTAGTTGTCATCATTATCAAGATCAATGGGCTAAAGCGTTCGATATCACCTATGAAAATTTAGATGCAAAGCAGCAACATGTCCATCAAACCACCTATGGGATGTCTGAACGATTACTTGGAGCCGTTGTAGGGATGCATGGCGATGACTCTGGATTGATAATGCCACCTGCCATTGCGCCATGGCAGGTTGTTATTTGTCCAATGATCCGAAAGAATTCAGAAGTCGATACCGTTGCTATATCTCATGAAGTTGCAGAAACCTTACGCAATGCAGGGCTTCGAGTACACGTTGATGCCCGTGATCTTCATCCTGGACAGAAATACTATGACTGGGAAATTAAGGGCGTTCCATTACGTCTTGATATTGGGCCAAGGGATGTTGCACAAGGAAATGCATTGGCAACAAAAAGAACTGGCGGGAAAGAACCATTGAGTATGGAATCAATTGTTTCTGAAGTGAACAGATGCTTAGCAGAAGTTGCAGATGTGCTTCGTTCACGTTCTGTTCAACACATGGATGATGTCATTCAACAATTGCCCGCATTTACTGAATCTGAAGGGACTTGGACAATGCAAGGCGACGTCGAAGACGGACGAATTTATGAGTTTGCATTTGCAGGAACTGATGCCCATTCAGAAATTATAGAACGAGCGACAGGAATGACATTCCTTGGAGATGCTACCGATGAATATGATGAACCCCAACCTTGTCATATGACTGGAGTTTCTACAACTCGTCGTGTCCTTTTGGCTAAGACTTATTGATCACATTCCGAATGAAGATGGGTCCATATCCATATCTCCATCTTTCATCATCTGCCGCATCTGCTTGTTGAGTTTTCGATTGCCGCCCATGCCCTTCATCATTTTCCGTGAACGTTTCCACTGAGCAATGAGTTCTCTAACATCTTTTTCTTTGACACCCGATCCACGAGCAATACGTTGAATACGTTCGGCTTTGATTTTAGCAGGTTCGTTCTTTTCCCAACCAGTCATGGAATCCATGATGGTTCGGTAACGATCAAGATTTCCTTGCATGGCTTCTTTTTGAGATTTGGACATTCCACCGAGGCCACCAAACATATTACCAGGTAAGAAGGACATTAATTTGTCAATAGTACCGACTTTTGCCATCATCTCCATTTGTTTGTACATATCATTCAGAGTAAATCGTCCTGACATCATCCTCTGTGTAATGCGCATGGCTTCTTCTTCGTCCATGTCTTCTGGAGCTAGATCAATAAGTCCACGAATGTCGCCCATTCCCAGAAGACGAGAGATGAAACGATCTGCTTCAAATTTCTCCAAATCTGATACTTTCTCACCAACACCAATGTGTACGAGAGGTGCACCAGTTGCAGCAACTGCTGAAAGTGCGCCACCACCACGTGCAGTACCATCCAATTTAGTGACAACAATACCCGTTACACCTGCGAGTTGATGGAACGATGCTGCAACAGGACCTGCAGCTTGCCCACCTTGAGCATCGATGACGAGCCACCGTTCTGTGGCACGTGTAATCGATGCAATATTTTCCAATTCCACAACGAGTTCTTCATCTAATTGATGACGACCTGCTGTATCTACGATTACTAAGTCTGCAGAAGCGCATGCAGCAAGTCCATTCCGAACAATCTTTGTCGCATCTTTTTCTTCTGGTTCTCCGTAAACAACAACTGTTGAGTCCTCAAGCAATTGTGAAAGTTGCGCATAGGCGCCTGGCCGATGTACGTCCGCTTCAATCACAGCGACTCTCAAACCATGCTTCTTACGATACCATTCTGCAAGTTTTGCAGTTGTGGTCGTTTTACCTTGGCCATAGAGACCAACCAACAGGAGCGTTGCACCGCGTGGTTGGAAGTCGTGATTAGCACCGAGAAGACGGACTAATTCCATGTAGAGAATATTCATCGCATGTGTTTGTAGATTAACACCAGGACGCGGTTCTTCTTCACGCATCCGTTCTTCGAGTCGATCAACAATTTCCTTTGTTTGACGGACGTTAAAATCAGCTTCTTGTAAAGCCCTTCTAAGACTCTTAGTCATCTCTTTGAGTTCATTCTCATCAAGACGTCGTTTACTCTTGAGGAAACCAAGAGAACGGAAAATACCTCTGGACAAACCTTCGAGCGCCATATTTACCCCACCCATCAATATATTTTCAAATCAACGGATGCTCATTCCCATATTGGAATTTCAAGAAGAAGAACATCATTCTCAAGTTTGGCCTTGACATTACTCGATTTTGTCGGAGATTGTGTCGGGATTTCATGTTCGCGACCATTGACACCAACATAGAGAATTCCATCTTCACTTCGAAGAGATAAATCGTCTCGGTCTAATCCTGGGAAATGCAAGTATATGCGTTCTGTGTCTGAATCTGCTTCAACATACATGCCACGATGAACAGTATGATTTAGGCGGCTTCCTATCTCATAGGGTCCAAGTTCAATTCCCAATTCGTTTACATCACCGTAAAGCAATTGTCCGTATGCTCTGAGTCGTTCTAAGCCCTGTACTTCACCATCGAATAAATCCATGGTAGTAACTGGAATTTCCAATTGTTCATTCAATTCCTTGATATGACCTTGTTCTTCTTCTCGTCTTTGAATTAAGAAAGGATGATCAAGTTCTGGAGTTACACGATTGACCAAACAACCAGTAACTGGTAATTCATATTCCTTCAACGAGGTATTGGCTCTAAGCGTTTCATTTACACCCATACGTTCAGGAATCGTAACCAGCGTAAATGAGGTGGTTGATTCGTCGCTTAAGACTCGTCGAACATGAAGGACTCGACGTCTGAAACGTTCTAATTCGTCTTTCATAGCTTGACTTTGTTTCCTTCCAAATAGCATTGAACGTATTCCCCCAGAGACACGCATCATACGCAGCAAGCGTCCAGACCAGGCTTCAATCAATTCAGGAAGAGATAGGAATCGAAGTGTATGACCGGTGGGTGCTGTATCGAAGACAATAACATCCCAGAGTGGATTTTCGACATGTTTGAGAAGTTCATCAAATGCTATTGCTTCATCAAGACCAGGAAGAATAAGTTCACTTGTTTCAACTTCATCCTTAATCGAGGCCATTTCTTCTTTCGCATCAGCGTCGAACATTCCACCTAATCCTCCCAATGCAGAGAATGGAGAGGATGACATACCCGACAAACTTTCTCCAAGTTTTGGCATAAAATTAGATAATTTAGCTTCTGGATTCAATTCCAGACCAAATAGTCCTGGAACTCCATCGACTGGCGTTGGTTCAGATGATAATTCCACACCAAGTGAATCCGATGTAGAATGCGCAGGATCGCTTGAAACGAGTAAGACGCGCAGACCAGAATCTGCAAGCCATACTGCAGTTGATGCGGACGTTGTTGTCTTACCAACGCCACCTTTCCCACCGAATAGGAGTAATCTCGCCATGACACTCTCAAACATAGGAGGTGTTTGAACTCATTCCCTTCGATTTTTCCTATGCATTCATGTATGCGAGGTATTAGGGAAGGGCGTGGTCAATCAATTCCTCGTGTTTCAAATCGCCGCAGTTTGCGGCCTTGTTGGAATGACGCTTGGATGGCGAGGTGTCATGACCAAATATTCTGGATTTTATGACCTACCTACTGCATGGAATCAAGTCTTTTGGGGTATTTTACTCGGTGGTGCGTATGCATCATATGCGGACAATTCATTGTTCATCCCTTATTACGAAGCAGCAGTATTAGATACAGGAAATGGCGAACTCAATATTGTTCAATTTATTCTCGTCCCTCTACTTGGAACGATTGGAATGCATTTGTTATTGCGAAGGCAACGGGTCAGAAAAGGTGGTTCTCAAGCGACGAGTGGATGGGCACTTGGTTTAGCAGTAGGCGGAATGTTAGCAATTGTTCTCATTCAGAGAAAACTAGAAACGGATATGGATCAAGTATGGGATTACATCACCATTGTATCATTAGCATTCTTTGCACCTCGAGTTGAAGGATTAATTACGACATTCCATGGAACACTTATGTTGAAAGGAAAGCGCTGGGGGGCGATTTTCAGAACTACATTTTGGAGGATTCTTTCTTTGATGATGTTCTATTTCGCCTGGTTTAATCCAATCGCATGGATCTTTAT
>CAXDRT010000021.1:0-21592 GCA_963991835.1 uncultured euryarchaeote | reverse complement strand
GAACGCCCGCAGCCTGTGCTCCGCACAGGCCCAATCAACAATTCGCCTGGCGGAGGTGGAATCTTTGAGCGATGACGATAGATATGCAGGCCATATTGCGGCTGTATTGCAAGAATGTCCTGATGCTGATGAAGCTGAAATCCGTTCGGCATTCGTAAAATATGAAGAAGAATTCTTCATACCGCCTCAGGATGCTATTCGATCCATCGTTCGACGTTTCCGAAGTGAAAGCGATGCCCCATCCACGCAGAGTGGAGGCAGTGGTCAAACTAAGCGACCAACCAAAAAAGTTAGTTCTTTATCTGAATTAAAAGGTGATGATCGTGACATTGAAATCGAAGTCGAAATTGTTTCACACAATGTTCGTGAACAAATGATACGAGGAGAATCAAAATCAATTTCATTCGGTCTTCTTGAGGACAATCCATGGCAGGAAGGTTCTGGAGAAAGGACACGATGGGAGTACAAAGACTGGGGTAATAACGCAAACATTACGCCAGGTTCTGTGGTGCGAATTGAAGGAGCATCCGTAAATGAATACCAAGGACGTATGTCGATTAATATCAATCAATCATCACGAATTGCCGTTTTACGAGAAGGTACCCGTCCTGTTGTCGCTCCTGGAGAACCAATCGGAATAGACTCTCTTCCAAGTGATGGATATGTTTGCATCGTTGGCAGAGTCATGTCTGTCCGACCCGATCAAATCCACAAGAGGGACGGAAGCGGAAGTATTGATGTCGTACGTGGTCGAGTAGCTGACGAATCTGGTGCAATTGGTTTCCTTTCCTGGGAACCATTTGAATTTGAAGTTGGCTCATTGCTTAAGATCGATGGGGCTCAAGTCAAAACCTTCAGAGACACGCCCGAACTCAATTTCGGTCGAACAACCAAAATCGAGCCATATCATGATGCTTCTTTCGCAGACACAGATTCTTTGAAAGAAGGTCTTGTTGCAACAGTAAGCACACTTCGCGATGGTTCCAAGGATGTTGAAATCGTTGTGAGCATCACTGAATGGGCAAAACGCACATTCACCAAAGATGGAGAAGAGCGATATCTTTGGTCTGGTCAAATTGCAGACCCCACAGGGCAGTGTCGCATGAGTGCATGGACTGATTTACCGATTGATGAATCGAAGTTACCAATTACAGTACGAATTACAGATGCACGTGTTCGTGCATGGCAAGGCATACCTGATATTACCGTTGATAGGGCTGACCAAATCACAATTCTTGATGAAACACCATGGGATGAAAATATTGACCTCGCAAACCTGAAGGTGGATGTCGGGCTTCATGATCTTGTCAATGGCCCTAGCAGAGTGGGGATTTCCACCTCAGGAACGATTGTATCCATTCGCGAAGACTCTGGAATAATCATGCGATGCCCAGAATGCAGGAGAGTATTACGGGAAGGGCAGTGCAGTGAACACGGTACCGTTGAAGGAAATGAAGATGTCCGACTGCGTCTGGTTCTCGATGATGAAGGTGCAACATGCGCACTCCTTGTGTCGAAGGAAGCGGCTCTGGCTCTACTTGAAACTGACCATGCAACAATGGTAGACCAAATCCAGGCAAATGGATCGATGATGTATGTTCAATCAATTCGCAATCGATTACTCGGATGCAGAGTCGAAGCTTCTGGAAGGGTAATCAATGATGGTCAAGGTTCGATGATTTTGTGCAATGAAGCCAAAATTCTCAAACCTGAATCCGCCCTTAGGGCGACTGAATTACGTGCACAATGGGGGTTGGAATGATGATGGGCTCGCAGCAGATTAAACGCCAACCAGCATGGTTCATGCTTGCTTCGGAGTTTGGAGAATCAACGCTCAATGAGAAAGGAACAGGAGAGTTTGATCCTACTTTTGTTATTACAAAATTGGGAGCAAAGGTCAACCGACTTATTGTTTCAGGCTTAGTCGAACGTTTGGAATTAAGAGAAACCAGTAACGGATCTCAGATGTACAACGGCCAAATCAGGGACCCTTCTGGTCTCCATTACTTTTCCGTTGGAGAATATGCTTCTGAATCTATGAGGGAATTTGTCATACAACTATTGGACAAGGTCGATTCGGGTGAGCCTGTCCTACTTACAATGACTGCAAAGGCACGATGGTATCAGACTGACGAGGGAGCCGTCTACACCTCACTACGACCTGAGGAGGCATGCATCATCGATAGAGATCGTTACGCTTCATGGCTGGTCAGTGCTTCCGATGCGACACTTAGTCGCCTTAGCCAGCATAAACTTACATTGAATTGTGAACCAACCGCTGAAGCAATGAAAGATGCAGGTGTTGCTCAAGATATGATTCCTGGGCTGCTTGCTGCTCAAACACATTATGGTCAAATCGACACCGAGACATATCGATTGAATGTGATGCAAGCATTGGACATAGCTGAAGGAAAACTTGAGGCTGCAACAGCCCCACCGCCTACGCTTAATCTGACTGATACCGAGAGCGTTACTGAACAAGCAGATGAAGATCTGAGGTCGGTTGTTATCGAATGCATTCAGGCAATGGATAACGGAGAAGGGGTCGATTTTGAGTCGCTTGTTCGCAATCTCGCTGCACGTGGTTTTTCACGAGATAAAAGCGAATCTGAACTCGATGCTATGAGTGATGAAGGCATTTTACATGAACCAAGATTCGGTTGGTTCAAGATTGTATCTTGAAGGAATTACTCCAACACATTCAAATCTTGCCTTCACCCTCGTATCAATTGGGGTCATTATGGCAGGCATGGATTTTTTCATTCGACCGGCAACTGGAACTGGTGCATCAGATTGGGTTCGTATTCCGAACGCAGACATTGATGTTCGATTAACTCGAAGGATGACCCGTACAATTATCAGAGGTGGAGAAGGCGATAACCTTCACGATGAAGGCTCTGAGTCTACTGTTTACAATGTCCGAGGTATTCTATCTCTTGATGATTACAAACGTATTCTAGAGATGTTCCGAACTGGACAGCCATTTATTCACGACCCATTTGAAGAACGAGATGTCAAAGTCATCTTTTCTGCTCTTGAGTACGAAGGATCAACCGAGAAGTTCCATTTCGAACTCATTGAAGACGTTATTTGAAGGTGGGATGATGCGTAAACTGGACGAAAAGAGAGAAGTTCTCTATGTCATTCGTGCAATGGACGTTCTAATGTCCTCAGGTATTGGTCTAGAAGCAACAATCCACAGTATTTCTCAAGGCGGGTATGGAATCATATCTGAAGACTTCAAAGCAATGATGGATAAGGTAAGAGGTGGAGGAAGATCCCTCGAAAAAGAACTCAAAAGTATGATGAATAAGGCTGAAACAGATGGGTATCGCCGTTTGCTCAACATCATGCATATGAATATCACACAGAACACTGATATCATAGACACCTTGAAAAAACAAGGGAGTCGAATGGAAGAAGAACGTACTGAAGATGTGAAAAAATATATCGAAGATTTGAGTGGTGTTCCAGAATCACTTCTTTCTATTGGCATGATTGGACCAATCATTTTAGCGGTTTTTGGCCTCTTTCCACAACTCGTTGGAGATATGGGGAGCTTCTTCGGTATGCCTGAGCAATCAACAATCAATATGGTGGTGAATGCGGGATTAATGCTCACGCTTCTTGCAATGGTAATGATTGGTCTGAAAACCCACACCAAGGATCCAGGATTGTGATATCATGCTCTTTCGCTTACTGGAGTCGTTCAATGATCAACCAATGATGTTGTTCTTGGGCGTAGTTGGTTTCGCCATGTTAGGGGGAGGAATCCCTCCTATTCGAGAGCGAATTCGCCGAAGAAAAATAGAGAATGCTTTGCCAAGTTTCCTTGAAGCCCTCTCCGATGAAGTAGGGGCTGGCCTTGGTATTCAAGAGGCAATGCAACATCAAGCAAAAAGTGCACCAGCTCCACTTGGTCCACTGCTTGAAGAAACATTAGCAGAAAGCCATGCAAGTTCCTTCGATGCTGCTCTCTCAAGTTTTGCAACCAAAACAAGGTCGTCTCAGGTTCAACGGGTAATGCACTTACTCGAAACTGCTATTGAGCAAGGCGCTCCACTTCAAGAAATTCTGATGAATTTATCCATGGATTATGAGAGACTTAATGATTTGATGAACAAAAGAGAATCAGAACTTCAAGGACGTGGAATCCTTATTGTTCTCTTTATTTGCATCGGCCTTCCTGGACTCATTGGATTCCTTGTTGGACTGTTCACTCCTGGTTCGAAAGGATTCCAAATTGATGGTTTCCTCTCAACATTCAGCCTCTTCTTTGCTGTCGCAAGCGCAGTAGGTGTTGCTGTCTCTGGCCGAATGCTTGGCAGGATGAGAGATATTATGTGGTTTGTACCACTATGGATGACGATGTCCATGTTCTTCTTTTTAGGAGCAACAAAAATGATCGGTGGATGAGGTGAACGTATGTCAGAACAAATTTTAGAACAATATGGAAATGTAACAATCTACACAGAAGCGAACCACCCATCCCCTATCTATCACGTTGAAGGTTCAGTAGCACCCAACCCTCATGGCGACCTTGCAGTTCTTTTCGAGGACGATAATCTGGAAGAAGTGATGTACAATGGAGGGACTCAATGCGTTAAAGTGGCTCACAGGGAGCATGGCATGTGCCGAACAAACGTATGGATTAACGATGAGGCTGGAATGCAAATTGCGAAGAATATTGCAGGTTTTACCAACGTTCCACTTGGCGATGGGCCAGGGATGGTACCCATCTTCGACGGTCGTCTACCTGATGGATCTCGTGTAAACGGAACAATCCCTCCAGTCTCACCTGACGGGCCAACCCTCACAATCCGTAAATTCAAGGAAGATCCACTCACTATGATTGATCTTGTAAAATTCGGAACAGTGAATCCAAGACTGGCTGCAATGATGTGGGTTTGGATTGAAGGGTTGGATAGCCGACCTGCAAACTTCGTAATAGCGGGAGGGACTGGTTCAGGTAAAACCACTACTCTGAATTGCCTTGGCATGTACATTCCATGGAGCAGAAGACTCCTTACTGTCGAGGATACGGCTGAGTTGCAAGTGTACCACGACCACTGGCTGCGTATGGAAACAAGAAGAGAACGCCCAGATGGAACACCTGAAGTTGACATGAATGACTGTTTGAAATCAAGCCTACGTATGAGACCTGACAGAATCATCGTTGGTGAAGTGCGTGGACCAGAGTGTGCTACACTACTGACTGCAATGAACACTGGGCATGATGGTTCCTTCGGAAGCCTTCACGCAAATACAGCTCAAGAAACAGTTACGAGAATGATCAATCCACCAATGAATGTACCTCCAATTATGCTCACAGGTCTTGACCTCATTATTATTCAAGCCCGACTGCACGTTAATGGAAAAACAGCACGTAAGATTACAGAAGTAGCCGAGATTGCAGGGATGGAAGGTTCAAAGCCTCGTCTGAACACAATTTGGAAGTACAATGCTCAAACTGATCAAATCGAAGAAACTGGAATTCCATCTAATCTCAGAGAAGTCATTTGTAGAGCAGCGGGTGTAACTCCTGATGTTTTTGAAAAGCACGTAAATCAACGACAACAAATTATCGAAGATCTTGTTGCGAGAGGAATCTCTGATATCCAATCGGTTACAACTGTTGTTCAGAATTTCTATGCTCAGAACAATCATTGATTGTCTTGAAGCCTGAGTCTAGCTAGTATGGCATCGACTCGGTCAATCTTTCCACGAACATGACCGACTCTTTCAGAGGCATCAGCAACAGAATCTGCGAGTTCAAGTTCTGGCTCTTCCACTTCAACTTGTTTCGGCTTGAATGTAGCCGCTAAGGCCTTTAATTCAGCAACGATTGCATCTACTTGATCATCGCTAACAAGAATTCCTGGTGCTAATCGAGGAATTTGATTTGGCGTCAAATATCCTAATTCAGTTCCAATGATTCCAGCACATGCGAGAACTCTAGGACGTAATTCGCTGGTATTTACGAGGTAACCCTTAGATTCTAGGAAACGAATAATCAAACTTTGTTGGCCCTCTGAAAAGTCACCTTCGCTTGACTCGAGAACCGTTTCGACAAGTGATTCAAAGGAACCTAAATTTCTTTCAAGACGCTCGATTGTTCTACGACTTTGGTCAGGGAGATGAATTGCACCATGATAGAGAATTCTTAGCAGACGATTCTTTCTGGCTGCAGCTGGATCTTGTAACTCTTCAGCCTCACTGATTTCAAGATGCAAGTCAAACAAAGCATGAAGTCTGCCTGAAACAGCAGGACTCCTCAAATCTAAGCCTTTGGAACGGGCTTCTTCCTCAAATTCCATACGCGCTTGAACTAAGTTTCCTTTTTGACCAGCAACAATCTCTGGAATTCGTTCTCTTAGGTGGGGGCGTATTTGCTCAAACATTCGGATTGCTTCACGTTCTGACCACGAACCAGGTTTACTCGATAGCGCATTTTGCTCCTGTTCAGAGCGATATGCCATCTCCATGATTATTGTTCGAATTGTATCCTGTACTCTTTGCATCTCTACAGAGAACCCATGTGATGCAAGACCTGCAATGAACGCACTCAAATCCTCCATATCCGTGATACTACCCACTAGAAGATAATCACGGGCTGCTGCTTCAACTTCAGCACGTCGTGCATTGATTTCCAAGAGAGCGGCTTCTTCTTCCAGTGTTGGTTCTTCCAAAGGCATCTCTTGAAGCATAGGAGGTACTTCTTGAGCATCGGACACTGGTGCAAGAGATTGAAGAGATTCATCTATAGAAGCGGCTATTTCGGCAAGTGACGCATCCAGACCTTCCTCTTCCATTTCTCCAATCAGTTCAGACTCTTGTTCGAAGGTCCAACCTTCTGGGTTTTGTTCTGCAAATGTCTCAACTCGTGATTCAATCGTAGAGGATTGTGGAGTTGTTTCATCTTCCTCGGATGGAGAAGGAATCTTCACTTTAGGGCCATTACGTTTCAATGAACGCTTGATTGTACCCCAGTTTTTGTATTGTGCAGAAAGAACACCTGCAACACGAATCAACAATGTCTGTCGGTTTCCAGAACGAGGTAGTTCCAACGCTTTACAGAGAGAATGCAAATCTTCTTTGGACAATTTCTCAAGTTTATCTTCTCTAAGTTGCTTAGGATCGTGGTTCAAATGAAGATACAAACGTTGCCTTCGAGTTCTAAGCGAACCGGTTTTCTTAATTCCAAATACTCCAAGTAAATCACCTAGGTCGGTGTTGAGAATTGTTCGTAGTCCATCGATTGTAAGATCCCAATCTGAAAGAATTAAATCACGGATGAGTTGTGCTCGGAGGAATTCCACAGATCCATTCTTTGCTAAACCATAGGCTGAAGCAATTTCCTTTAGGTCTTCAAGGCGAGCCTGATAGAGTTCAGACAAGAGACTTGAACGATCACTCATAAGGTCACCTAAGCCTCGTTGTTCCCTTACAGTATATGTGGTTTCGCTGTCAAGACATGCCAAATCGTTCGATTTTGATGGATGAATATGTTCCTCAACATTGTATTTTTATCAAAGAATGAGTAAAAATGGCTAAACCTTCAAACACGTTCGACGTACAGGAGTGTTTGGTGATTCTATGTCAAGTGCAGAAAAAACAGCTCGTTCAATGCTGAAAGAAGCGAACGAATTAGGCAACACACTTCGCGATATTGTTCGCCGAGATCTTGCTGATGAGTCGAGGCGATTCAACGACACTCTCAATGAGCGTATCCAACTGGCTAGCGAGACGATTGTACAGGCAGTGAAAGCGAAAGAAGCAATTGCAGCAGGCGCTTCTTCACTCAGTTCACGTCTCGACAAGGCTTACAGGAAGTATTCCAAAAATAGCAACCTCGAAGAATTTCGTTCTACACTTCGTGATTCATTGCAAGACATACATCAGTTACGTGAACAACACGAAACCGTTGCTCAATCGATGAGAGAAGGGCAAACACCGAGCAGAAGTGCAGTCGAAATCGTTGAACGCTTTGCGGTTGAACTTCAGCGAGCAGCTGGTTCTTGGGAAGCAACAAGTAGAGAAATTGATGAGATTATTGGAAAACTATGCGACCCAAATCCGCCTGTATCTCTCGTCGATTTAGAAAAATACCTGCTCGACAATGGGTTTGAAGTCATTCTTGCAGGAGGAAGTCGAACTCCTGAATCGATTGAACAGGCCCGAAGAGAACTTGGTCACTCCGATTCATCGGAATGAAGGTCCATCATTGCAGGGCGTTCCTCATGGAATTCATCTGGTAAGCCATAGACACGTCTGTTTGTGGCCTCATGAGGAGATGTAAGAGCTGAGAGCATATTGCCCCATTCTTGCAGGAGATTAATCATAGAAACTCGATGGCCGTCAACTTGTCCAACACGTTCTGCTGAGGCACTGACCTTACCATCTAAGCCCAGGGTTTCAATTCTCATTTCCAATCGCTTACCTGCTTTTTTAACATTGGATTCCGGATCGATCATTGCGTCCATTGTCCAATCATCATTGATTCTTTTCGCTTCTCGAAGGATTGTTCCAATTCCACGCTGCTCAACATGTACACCTGTAATTGAAACGAGATGAGCAGGGATACTTTCTAGAATCTTTGATTCAATACGATAGGAGAGTTCCGCAGATGGATCGAGGAGATGTTCAACAGTGCCTTTTGGAAATCCAACACGCCCAACAAGGAGAGTGAAACCATCAAGTGGTGGTGGAATAAATCGTGCGCGTTCTGGTGAGCCTCTCTGGAGTCCGAGTGTATGACGCCTTGTTTTTGAGGACAGAAGATTGTACTGAGAGCGTTTCACGACATATCCATCAATTTTATCTGCCAATCGAAGCTCTTCCAAAGCTTCAATTTCTTCTCGGCTTCCTGACTCACAACCTCCAAGATTTATTTCGACAGAAGTTTGCAAGACAATGTCACGGCGTAGCCTCATAATTTGACGTCTGAGGAGTTCATGATCACAGAAAACAACAGCGTTTTTAACTAAATATTCTGGTTTATCTTCGCTGACCAGAACCCAAGTAGGTTCTCTTCGTGGTAAAAGGCCGATAATAGAGAATTCTGCCGATTGATAGTGATTCCAATCTGCTGGGCTCATCGCCACGATATCGCCCAATCCATCTGAAAGGATTGAAAGAGCGTCTGGTATTGTTGGAGTTTGTTTCAAAACAGCGTCAAAGGTTCTGCTACGCTGCTCAAGTGTTTTTTCAATTTGACGGCGAACTCCATCGCCATGTGATGAGGTGGATAGAAACACTAGTCGTTCGATTTCCAAAGCCTCACCTCGGCCGAAACATAGGTCTCGGCGTTTTATGGGCAGAGACCACTCGTTAAGAAGGGCACCCTTGTGGAGGTTAATGTGCAAGCAATTAGCGAAGCGGAAGTTAACCGCCTAGAAGACTTGCGAGAGCAAGTTAATCAAGCCCTTCAATCTAAGATTGAAAATGAACTCCAAAAGGGAGCGGGAGAGGTTGCTGAACTTGCTGGAGAAATGCTCTTATCTGGCGGAAAAAGACTACGTCCTTTACTGGCTATCATCGCATATGAGGTTGCAGGCGGTAAGAATATTGATGAGATCATGAATTTGGCTTTGTCTTTCGAATTCATCCATACGGCGACCCTTGTTCATGACGATATCAATGATGCTGCAAAACAAAGACGTGGAATAACGACTTTACATGAACGGGCGGGTCAAGCAAAGGCCATCATTGCTGGAGATTGGTTGTTCGTCCATGGTTTCGGACTCGGTGGACTGTATACTAAATCAATCATCGATCTCGTAACAGACTGTTGTGCAAACATTGCGATTTCTGAGTTTATGCAACTCGACCATGTTCTCAACCTTTCGACTTCTCCAGAAGATTATTTGCAAATAGTCCGCGGCAAAACTGCTGGGCCATTTGCAGCGGGATGTGAAGCTGCTGCTCTTGTCGCAGGGTCAAGCCAAGAAGATGCAGAAGCATTGGGGAGATTTGGAATGGAACTCGGAATTGCCTTCCAACTCATGGACGACGTTCTTGACCTACAAGGTGACGAGAGGATGGGTAAACCTCGAGGTGCTGATGTAATCGAAGGGAAAATGACCCTTCCTTTGATTCACGCTTTAACGCTGCTTCACGGCGAAAAAAGAAAGAAACTCTCTCACATTCTACAACAATTTACTGATAAAAATTGGGACGAATTGATGGGTTTGCTCGAAACTTCTGACTCGCTCGGTTATTCACAACTACTCGTTAAAACACATCTTGAGCGGGCAACGCTTGAACTTCAGCGATTTCCAGACTCGCTCTCTAAATCTCTTCTGATGCGAATCGTCGAACATGTCCATCAGCGACACATGTGAGGTGAAGACTTGACTGAATCTTTTGACCGTGATGTGATTGTTATCGGCGGTGGACCCGCTGGAAGCACAGTTGCCCGATATGCTGCAGAAGGTGGAGCAAACGTGTTGGTCATCGATAGAAGAGACCCTATTGGAACACCACTACAATGCGGAGAATTAGTACCTACAAATGACGAAATGAGACGACTTTGTCCTGACGTGCCAGATATGGATGATCTATTCCAAACTCCAAAGGAAGCGATTTCTCGTCATTCATCAAAGATGCATTTGGTACCTCCGTCTGGTAAACCATTGAAGTTTGATTTTGATGGTTATGTCCTAAATCGTGTTGCTCATGATGAAAACCTTGTCGAATTAGCAAAAAAATCAGGTGCAGATTATCTGATAGATTCAATGGTCGAAAAGGTCGAAGGGAATCAAGTCCTTCTGAAAAATGGTGATTCTTACAGTGCAAAAGTAATAGTCGATGCTGGTGGCCATAATGGTCCAATAAGAAGAGATTATTGGAATGAAAAATCAGTAAAGATACCCGTAAAGTTTGTTTTGATGGACGGGGATTTCGGAGAAGCCGTAGAACTTCATTTCGGCTCGATGGCACCAGGAGGTTATGCTTGGATGTTCCCCAAATCAAAAGGTGCTAACATTGGACTTGGTATTCAACGAAGTTTTGCTAAAGGTCGGAATCTCAACCAATATACTGATGATTTTGTGTCAAAATACGATGGAGAAATCTCGTTTACTGGTGCTGGATCATTACCGATGTCTGGCACACTCAAGAAATTCGTCAAAGGAAATTACATGCTTGTAGGCGACTCTGCTGGAATGGTTTTGCCTTCAAACGGAGCAGGCATAACCATTGCCATGATCGGTGGTCGAATCGCTGGTCAAGTAATCTCTGAACATCTATCGAGTGGTATTCCTCTGGAGGAATACGAGAAGCGTTGGAAAAAACAGATGGGTAAGGTAATGCGTAATTCAAAACGTTCTTTCAAGATGGGAAGCATGCTATTCAGACTTCCAGATTGGATTCTAAATTTGTTGTTTAATCGACTGACTAAGAACATCATTTGGCGAGCGGTAACTTGTCGTAGAATGCTTTGGGTCTTGTAAGAACGACATTTTGTTCTCAACCATCGGTGTGTTCAAGTCTTATCAGCGTCTGCAAAGGTCATGGCGAACCTACGACGTGATGAAGAGGCCGTGAGCCCAGTCATCGCTACTGTACTTCTGCTTGCCATAACTGTCATGCTCTCTGGCATGGTTTTTGTCCTTATGCAGGGCGCACTTGAAACCGGTGAAAAAGCACCGCCCCAAATGACTGTGAGTGTTCGATCTCTTGACAATGGATACCATGTGATTCGAATCACAACACTCGACCAAACACTTGATCCTGCACGTGTCTCATTCAGTCTTTCTGAAACAAATAATCTAAATGGCACAGAATTTTTAGGATTTGTCGATGATTCTGACGTCTATTCTGTTATTGGCTCCAATATCTCATTTCATGACAGAGATGCAAGTTATTCCATATCAGCTGGTGATTACTTTGTTATCAATTCAAGAGAGATAGGTACTGATGTTGGCGAATGGGGTTTCACAATCCTCGATGAACAATTGCAGTATGTCTTGGTTAGAATTGATTTACCACCAATGCAGTCTTGATCAGTCATCTTGGTCGCTCAACGTCCTAATGAAGTTCAATTGAGCGTTTTTCATTTCCAATGCATCTCGTAGAATGACAAATACACCATCACAATCAGAGGAACCTAACGCTTGTTGACGATGTTCATCGTCGTCAAGAACCGCATGAGCAACTTGCCACAGAGAGGATGAATCATATGGAAGGAATTCTTCTTCAAGAAGCAAAAGCATATCTTCCATACTAAGACTATCATTCCTCAAAATAGCATTGACGTCAACGATATGCTGAGCCCATGAATGAAGGAATTCAGACCAATCTTCAGCGCTGACCTCACCATTCAATTCCTCGACAAGTCTTACATTCGCTTGAAGATATAACTTACCTTCTGGACTTGTTTCGTGGTATTGTTCGACGAGTTCATCTACAGTCGGAAAAATATCACCAAACGGCATTGAAGGTAAGGCAGCTTGCACGACATCAAGAATCTCAAAGCGTGTCGTCCCGTTAGCGGTGAAGAGAAGATTTGTTCCATTCTCTTCGACATTTTTTGCTTCGCAGAGTACACCAAACCTTCCGGGTTGAGTCCAACCATCCACATCCGAGGAATCAGTTGCATGAGTGATGTATCCAAACGATTTTTCATCCAACACACAATCGTCAAGCATCTGTTTGTATCGTGGTTCAAAAACACGTAACGGTTCTTCCACAGAAGGAAAGATTCCGGCTGGTAAAACAAACAATGGTATCTTTAGGGTCCTCGACATGTTTCATAACGGACCCTAGGAGTTATTGAAGGATTGTGCATCAACCACCGATAAAAGACATCTCGATACGATTCAAGTTCGTCTTTTCACTACGAGTTTCAGAATAGCGATCTTTTCTTTGATCCCAAATTGCACATATAGCAGTTGAGATATCTTTTTTGCTGGCATCCATGCGGAGGATTCCGCGAATATCGAAACCTTCTGTCGCAAAAAGACAGGTGAATATGCTACCATTTGCTGAAAGTCTTGCTCTTGAACAATCACCACAAAATGGATTTGATATAGATTCTATAAATCCAATGACATAACCTGAATTGGTTCGATATGTTCTCGCAACATCACTCGGATGGTCAGGCTTAATCGGTTGAATTAATCCGAACTCCTTTTCGATGATATATCGCATTTCTTTTCCACTCATAACATGATCTAAATTCCAAGAGTTGGTTGCACCTACATCCATATATTCAATGAACCGAATAGGAACATTTCTCGAACCCATTTGTAAAATGAGGGGAACGACTTGGTGCTCATTAACACCTTTTTGGATAACAGTATTCACTTTCACTGGAATGCCTAATGCGAGTGTTTTATCGATGGATTCTATGATAGCTTCGGGTGTTGAATTCGTATCTCCCATCGCTTGATAGACATCAACATCTATCGCATCGAGTGAAACAGTGACTCTTGAAAGCCCTGCTTGTTTCAGATCTTGAATGGATTTGGAAAGGAGTTGAGCATTTGTTGTCAATGCGATATCAAGGTCTGGCGAGAGATCCCGTAGTTGCCTGATGAGTTTGTGCAAATCTTTGCGAATCAAGGGCTCGCCTCCAGTAAGTCGGACTTTCCTTAGGCCAGCGGGGAGGAGAGATTCTACGACACGCGCTATCTCCTCAAACGAAAGGATGTCTGATTTTGGAAGATAGTCATGATTCTTGTCAAAATGTTCCCGAGGCATGCAATATCTGCATCTCATGTTGCAACGGTCTGTAACAGAAATCCTCAAATCGAGCAACGGACGCTTGAAAACATCCTTGAGGACCATGGCCAACCCTAGTGGTGTTGTATTGTGAATGTTTGCAAGCCTTCATCTGATAATAGATGTTGGAAGTGCTATGGCAAAGGATTGGACAAAGCGGTGGAATCACCGTGGCGAAGAGAATCATCCTAACCATGTTGCAGCCCTTGATGTCAAGAAAAATACCACGTTTGCCAAAAACGACTGGAAACTTCCACCTTCGAAAAGCCATTTGATACGCATGATGCATCTCTGTGCATTAAGTAAAGAGCAACACACATTGAATAGAATTACATCCTTAGGAGAAGATCCAGAAAGCATGGCTCGTTGTCTTGAACAACTTGGTGTCAAAATCTCCTTTGAAAATGAGACATTGAGTATTCAAGGACAGGGTATACCGAATTTTATTCCTCCTGGTGCCGTTTTAGATGCAGGTAATTCTGGGACTGCGTTACGTTTTTTGATGGGCTTAGCATCCAGAACAAATTTCTCAATTATACTCGATGGAGATGCAAGTTTGCGTAATAGAGATCACCAAGATTTACTTAATTCATTGAAATCACTCGGAGTCAAATACTCGTATGAAACCGAACATGAACGTCTTCCGATCGTACTTCAAGGACCTTGGGACACCTATCATGTGAAGGTCGATACATCGAAATCCTCCCAACCATATTCCAGTTTATTGCTAGCGACTGAAGGAATAAAACAACCGTGTATCATAGAAAGAAGTTCAATCGCAGTTAGTAAGAGGCATGCTCAACTTACAATGGATTTGATGGTGGAATGCGGTGCAGTGATCGAACACGATAAAAACAAAGTCATCGTTCATCCATGGAAATCAAATCCCCCAAAGAAGTGGGAAGTACCACCTGATGCTTCGATGTTGGCCTTTACCGCTCTTTCTTGTGTCGTTGCAAACAGAGAGATTACTGTAGCAAATCTTCCAACCAAAGAAGACTCAATTGGGCACGAAGTGTTGCTCAATACATTGCCTGAGATTGGGTTGAGGCTAAATCAAAATAGCCTCATGCTTTTAGGGACTTCTTCCACAGTTGACATCGATTTAGTCGATGCCAATGACTTGCTTCCTCCACTCTCCGCAATCCTTGCTTTAACTGGAGGAGGGACGATTTCAGGGGCAGCACATGCAATGTTCAAAGAAAGCAATCGAATTGATAAAACTGCTAAAATGCTTCAACAATTTGGAATAGAGTGCATCATAAAAGAAGATGGGATTGCAATCAAAGGAAATCAATCTGTTCAAAAACCACTCTCAATGGTTCAGACATACGGAGATCATCGTCTTCAAATGACTGCAATTATTTTGGCAACAAAAGTTGGAGCAATCGTAGAAGGACCTGAACTGCACCAGATTGCCGACCCCTCTTTCCTCGAAAGACTCTCAACCATGCCTGCCAAAGTGCTTGTCAAGAGAGTCCAGGGATAGGCGAAGTGCAGTTGGTCGGCCATGAACACAAGCCCATGGATTTGGAACATGACGCATATCATCGAGTAAGCGACGCATTTCAGCGATACTTAGTTCATCATTTGCCTTCACAGAACCTCTGCATGCATTGAGAAAAGCCAAGTGGTCTTTTCTTCGTTCAATTGTTTCTAGTGGAGCTCCATCCTCGCTAATGTCTTGTAAGAGATCGAATAAAAACGGTTGAATTTCATCCCCATCAAGAAGGCGTGGTGCTTGGAGAACGTGCCATTCTTCATCCGATTGATGTTCTAGAGTAAATCCAAGTTCGTTCAATTTATCCATCGAGGCCTCTAATCGTGCTTGTTGAGTCAAATTGAATTGTATTGGAGTTGGGACCAATCGTACTTGAGGTTCCCAAATCGTTGGATCATGACGAAGGCGTTCATATCGAATGCGTTCATGCAAAGCATGCTGATCGATGAGAAGTAGTTCTTCACCTGCTTGTGCAAGAATGTAAGAGTCAGCAAATTGAGATAACGGTTCCATCTTAGGCAAATCATTACTTGTCCGTTTTAATGGTGATTCTTGGCTTGGCAGAATACTTCCTCCAAGACCAGCATGACGATGTAAGGCTCGTTCTTCTTTGGAAAGAGCAGGGGCTACAGGTGATGAATCCATTCCAGGCAATGATTTTTGCGCTGATGCTGCTGTTGATTGAGGACGTAACTTCTCTTCATCAATAGGATCTTCAGCAACCTTGCCAACGAGATTGAGTTGTGTTCCTGCAGCAAGAGCCCATGCTGGTGGAGTAGGTATTTCTGCAGGAGATTGTTCATCTACTTTCGGAACAAGAAGTTCTTGTATTGGTTTTTCTATAGAATTTTGAGAAAGACCTTCAAGTCCTTGAAGTTCTCCACTTGGATCTGGTTGTGTAGGAGATGAGGCCAGGGTATGGGCGATAGCTCGTTCGAGACGTTCGAGAACACGCCAAGAATGACGCAAGCGTACTTCTCGTTTTGTCGGATGTACATTCACATCTACTTCGTTCGCAGGTACTTCGAGATGCAGAACTGTCACAGGGTGCCGACCTTGCATCAAACGGGTGCGATAACCTCTCCGTATTGCTTGATGGAACGGTGTTGACGCTACAGGGCGACCATTTACGAGGATGTGAATCTCATCACCTTTACCCCTCGAAATATCTGGAGTGCTGATATAGCCAGACCATCTTTCATCCCCAGGAACGCTCGCATCGTCGTCAGGTTGTTGAAGAGGAAGTAGGGCCGATGATTGGCCTCCTAAAACATCATACAAACGATCTTCGATTGTATCGACTTTTGGTAAATGAAGAGTTGATCTTCCATCAATTGTACATCGGAAACCGACATTTGGATGTGCAATGGCATGGGCAACGACAACCTCGACAATTCTCGCATGTTCAGTAGCAGGACGACGTTGAAAGCCTAACCGCACAGGTGTATTTTCAAAAAGATGTTCGACTGTAACAACAGTCCCTTTAGCCATTCCAAATGGTTCAATTTCTGCTTTAGTACCATCTTCCATTTGGATACTACGACCGTCTTGTCCATCGGGCCTAGAGGCAACTGTAAGTTTGGATACCATTCCAATACTTGCAAGTGCTTCACCTCTGAATCCAAGCGTGTAGATCTCATTGAGGTCTTCGGGTGATTTCATTTTCGATGTTGCATGACGATCGAGTGAAAGTACTAGATCATCCTGATGTATACCAGTCCCATTGTCTTCGATTTGAATCTTATCGAAACCACCTCTTTCAATGATGACATGAACCGAAGTCGAGCCTGCATCAAGTGAATTCTCAAGAAGTTCCTTGACGACTTGTGCTGGTCGCTCAACAACTTCCCCCGCAGATATATGCCCAATCGTTTTCTCATCAAGTTGCTGAATTCTGTTTGGTTCGCTCATCGAATTATTCCTCCAACCGAGTTTGTAGTTCCTCTAAGAGAGTGTATGCTTCACGAGGAGACATATCATCAAGATTGACATCGAGTAATTTATCCAACACAAATTGTTGGAGTTGAGAAGGACCTGTTGGAGTAGATTCTGTTGTCTGCATGGCAGCAGCTGCAAAATATCCTAACAAGGAAGACTGACCTGCTTCACGTGTCTGAGGAGCACCATCTCTACCCGCCTTTGCTCCTTGGGCTTGTTGTTCGAGGAAAGCAAGAAGATCAGAGGCTCTTTCGACTACGGGACGTGGGAGACCTGCGAGTGCTGCAACCTGAATTCCATACGATTCATCACATGGGCCGTCTGCAACAGTGTGTAAGAAATGAAGTGTGCCGTCTTTTTGTGCCACTTGAACATGAACATTGGCTAAGCCATCAATTTCTGATTCGAGTCCAACAAGTTGGTGATAATGCGTTGCAAAGAGGCTGCGCGCTCCAATTCGATTGCAGACATCTTCTGTCACTGCCCAAGCAAGTGACAAGCCATCAAATGTCGATGTTCCTCGACCTATTTCATCCAACAATAACAACGATTGTGGCGTAGCTCGACGAAGAATATGAGCGACCTCGATCATTTCCATCATAAACGTTGAACGACCTCTCCTCAAATCATCACTTGCACCAACCCTGGTAAAGATGCGATCGACAAGTCCAATTCTTGCCTTTTCAGCAGGTACAAGACTTCCTGCTTGCGCAAGAATTGATACAAGAGCGACAGTTCTCAAATAGGTCGATTTACCGCCCATATTTGGACCAGTAATTAAGAGAAATCTTCTCTTTTCATCCATCATAGCATCATTCGGAACAAACCCTTGCTGGGCTTCGAGAACGGGATGTCGTGCCTGTTCGAGATGCATTTTTTTACCCGATACAATGGATGGTTTAACCCATGAACGTTGGCGCGCAGTTGCTGAGAAGCATTGCAGAACATCGATGGCTGCAACACGTGATGCGATCTGAGCAAGTTGGTTCGCATGGCCACGAATATCATCTCTTAGTTCACAAAACAGACGATACTCAATTGCTTTTGATTTACTCTCTGCAGTTAGCAATAAATCATCTTGCTCAAGGAGATCATCAGTCACCCATCGGTCTCCATTGGTCATCTGTTGTTTACGTTTCCATTCCTCTGGAACCTTAGAAGAATGGGTCGCAGTCACTTCGATAAACCATCCAATTTGGCGATTGTTCTTCACCTTTAAACTTGGAATACTCAGCTCTTGGCGAAGTCTTGTTTCAAGATCTTTAAACCACGTATGACCAAGTTCTGAGGCTGAACGATAGCGATCCAATTCATCATGAATGCCTTTTCTAATCAACCCACCATCTCGAAGGCTTAACGGGACTTCATCAACCAGAGTCCTGTGAATCTTTTCGGCAACATCTGTAAGTTTATCCAAATCATCTACAAGATGCATTAGTAAAGCATCCTCAGTCTCAAGACACAACCGTTTGATTGCAGGAAGTCGTTCGATTGCATTAGCCGTTGCAAGAAGATCACGGGCATTTGAACGACGGTAATTCAATTGAGTTGACAAACGCTCAATATCAAGCATCCCTTTCAAACACTCTCTCAACAAATCCAATCGTTTTGAAGAGCGCATGAGGGACGTTACTGCAGAATGTCTCGCCTCAATAGCAGAAACATTGGAAAGAGGACGTAAAAGCCATGATTTCAAGCAACGTCGACCCATTGCAGTCCTACATTTATTCATTGACCAAAGCAAAGAACCCTCAAATTCACCAGCAAGTGTTTGTGTAATCTCGAGATTCCTAAGAGTGGTTTGGTCAAGCACCATTCCTTCCGAAGTTTCTTGGATATCAACATCAGTGATTGCGATGTCATCGTGTCGATGGACGGTTGCAAGGTAATCTGCTGCAAGTGCAGTGGCTTGAAGAGCTAAAGGAGAATCATCTAAATCAAGATGGCCAAGATCGTTTACAGATAGCATTCTCTTTAATTTCTCAAGGGAACGCTTTGCGGGCGCTACATGTTGGCTGATGATAATTGAATCGAGTAAGGAGATTAGATGAAGCACTTCATCATGTTTAGAATCCATTAAAGTAAGTACAAGTTCACTTGGACTCCATCGCAATACTTCATCGTGTATTGAAGCCCATCTCCCATCTCCTTCATGCGTTGTTGCCCAAGCTTGACCAGTCGAGGCATCAATCATTGAAACTGCAACTGAATCCGAAGCCACTGAAAGAGCACAAAGAAGAGCAGATGAGTCAGAACCAATGAGGGATTCTTCATACAGTGATCCTGGAGTGTATACTCTTGTTACAACCCGCTCAAGCAATTTCGCACCCTCTCGGAGTTCCTGCTCTTGCTCTGCAACTGTGACTTTATGACCAGCACGCAGCATTGTTCGGAGATTATCCTCGAGTTGATGCCATGGAAATCCAGCCATAGGAATTGGATTCTCTGCATTCTTATCCCTCGATGTGAGAGCAAGTCCCATAACTTCAGAACCAATTTCTGCATCATCATGGAACAATTCATAGAAATCGCCCATTCTAAAGAAAAGAACCGTTCCAGGATTCTCTTCTTTGAGTTCATGGAATTGGTCCATCATGCTCCTTTTTGCCAACAACTCACCTCTTCGGACACTAACCGATTTAGAGGGTAATGCCGAGGCATCATTAAGGTTCGCCGCGAACGTTATCCTAACGTTTCTTTTGCAACAAAGTTCGATCGATGAGGGTGTACAATTGTGTCCCAAGCATCAAAACACCTGCAAATATGAAGAGGAAATTAAGGAAACCGCGACCAGATGACATCGAACCTTCAAGACTTAAATCCAATGAAAGGCGATCCGGTTCACCTTTCTTGTCGTAGCCATGTATGTACAAAGAATCGCCTTCTATTAGAACAAACGTAGGTTGAAGCGGGAGAGAATATTGTAAATTCTTTGTCGATTCTTCACCAGTTTCAACATCCAATCGAAGAATAGAGTCACTTCCAAGGCTACCGAAGAACCAGAGACGATGCTCACATGGCTCGTAGACCATTGCTGTTGCCGAGATGGCCTTAATCTCAATGGAATCCTTTGAGATGAGGTATACTTCTTGATTTGATGCAGCTGCTGCAAGACCACCCTTCATCGAAGTCAATGAATGAACTTCGCTGCCATTACCCATGAGAACTTCGATACCATTACGCATGAGTGGTGAAATGACCACTTGGGGAGCAGCGGAGCCACCCTCCCATGTGATGTGAGCGAAAACAATCTTGGAGCCAGGTAAAGCAGGATTGTCGTCATGATAGGTGAAAACCCCTGTAGCGATGTATACATTGTCTTCGAGATAAACCACATCATCCCAGATCACTGAAGAATCTGGCAAGGATGAAACTGTAACGCCCGCCATTCCAAGTCCTCGAACCCCTGAACCACCATCTTCTGATGTGATTAAGATACGATTATTGAGTATTGTATCAGACGTGTCTTTCGCGATACCATGGATGCTGAACGAAGAACCCGTTCCATCATCCAAAATTAGATCTGATGGCATACCATTGACAACAGTTGTAATTGTATTTTGAGCCGCTGAATAGGTCAAAATACCTTCTTCATCTGAGTCAAAGAAGGTAATGTCTCTGATGAGGTCAGCATCGAATGGAACAACATCATTCACATTTTGAGTCGATAGTTGCTGGTACATCTTCATCCCAGAGCCATTCAAAACAATCGCAGAGTGCGCGCCGTCCCATTCGGAATTGGCATGATAATCAATCTCGATGATGTGATGGCCATCATCGAAAGCAAAATTCTCATTTGAATCGACGCCAAGCACCATGCCCTCCAAATTCCGAGTACCTCCTATCAAGAAGCCTCCGATGACTACGAATACCAAAAACAACCCAAGGGCGAGCCATTGATGCTCAGACTCTTCCTCGAGTAACTTCCTCCAGCCACTCGCCATGACACCTCCTAACGATGAACCATTATGTTCCTTGCTCTAAAAAACCACCAGATTTTTGTGAAAATATGTCCTTGGGAATACATCGGAGGGATGATAAAGGAAACATCAGTCGGAAGGATGCTAGGAGTAGATGTTATGGCACGTAAACCCGCATCAATGTACCGCCGACTCAAAGGACCTGCTTATACACGACGCAAGTTTATTGGTGGTGTTCCAAACAACCGTATTCTCTCATTCCACTCAGGAAACCGTAGGGCTGCTGAGACAGGAGGATTCCCTGTTGTCCTCGAATTGAGAGCAGACAACGATTGTCAAATCCGACACACAGCACTAGAAGCTGCCCGTGTTATTTCAAATTCAACGATCCGTAACGAAGCTGGTGCACAGGGATACGCACTTCGCATCCACACATACCCTCATCCTGTCTCTTATACACATCTCCGAGCCCACGAGACCGTACTAGATCTCGTATGCCGTCTTCTGC
>CAXDRT010000020.1:0-21701 GCA_963991835.1 uncultured euryarchaeote | reverse complement strand
CCATTGAGGAGACCACCAGTTCCATTTCCCCATCAATCGCATGGTTGAAGGTACTACAAGAGCCCGTACAATGGTTGCATCGAGGAGAATTGCAAGAGCCAAACCAAGTCCAATTTGTTTCAAGATAACGACAGAGGAAAGGCCGAATGCCATGAAGACAACAACCATGATCGCTGCAGCACCAGTAATCAATCGACCCGTCTTTTGCAATCCATTTGCAACAGCTTGTGTATTGTCACCTGTTACTTCCCATTCTTCATGGATACGTGAGAGCATCAGCACTTCGTAGTCCATAGAGAGTCCAAAGACGATACAGAAGATGATAACTGGATTCGTGGTTTCAATCGGTTGTGCAGTGAAGTTGAGCAGTTCGGCCCCATTACCCCATTGGAACACAAAGACGAGCATTCCAAAGGTTGCTGAGATCGATAGAATATTCATGATAATTGCCTTGATTGGAATGATGACGCTTCGTACTTGAATGAAGATTAAGACAATCGTCGAGATGAAGATGAAGGCGAGAGCATAAGGGAGATTTTCTTTGATTGAATCAAGAATATCAAGGCTGTATGCTGCAAATCCTGCGACCATAAGCACTCCATCGTCGCCCATGTTGAGATCGTCGAGGAATTCATTTCGTTCATCGCGAACATCTTGCACAAATGTACGGCTGTCTTGACCGGTAATTGGACCGTTGAGTGAAAATACCACAAAGGTGACATTGTTTGAAATGAATTCGTTACGGAAGTATTCCCGAGTAGCTTGTTCTTCGGCGGTCATAAATTCATCAGGAGTCTGCCAAAAGGCAACGACTTGTGATTCAGTCATATTCGCTGAAGGTAAGGCATAACCGAATGCTTCGATGACCCTAGAGTCATTGACATGATCAACCATCCAACGATGCATTGCTCTCAGATTGGATTCTTCAAGTGGATCTTGGCCATCGAAATCCATGACAACTAATGCGGCATTGACCGCAGTTTCGGGCCACTTTTCATCCATGTGGTCAAACCCGACTCTCGTTGCATCATCTGGTGGTAAAGCATCACGTGATGCGATTGAGAAATCAGCTTGTAGGAATGGTAGGCCTGCTCCGAGTAGAATGACGAGTGTTGGTATGAGCACTGCCCACGGACGCTCCATAACCGTCTTAGCAATCTTTGCCCAGATCCCGTCTCCAGTATCATTTTCAGTGCTGAATGCGAATGGAATTTTACCAACGAAGACTCTCTGACCAAGCATTGCTAATACTGCAGGTAACACAATGACTGAGAAGATCATTGCAACTGAAACAGCAAGTGTCCCCCCAATTCCAAGACTCGGCAAGCCAGTTCCTGTGAAGAACAGCATACCCATCAATCCGATAGCAACAGTCACTCCGCTGAAGAAGACCGCCTTACCAGCTGTTGCAACAGTCATTGCCGTAGACGTACGAATATCTCTTCCTCTGTTCAATTCTTCACGGAAACGGTTGACAAGGAAAAGAGAATAATCAACAGAAACACCAATTCCAATAAGTGTAATGATGTTGATTGCGTATTGAGTCACTTCCATAGTATTGGAGAGCCAAATAGTGAGTCCCATTGCTGAGATTACGGTTAATATTGCAACACCAAGAGGCAAAATTGCAGCAATGATTGTACCGAAAACAATTCCAAGAATGATGAGTGTCAATGGCCCAGAGATTAATTCAGCAGTGATCAGGTCGTCCTGGATTCTTGTATCAAAGGTAACGTCAATAGCGATTTGGCCTGTTTTCCAAGATTCGAAATCGTTTGATATATCGATGGTTTCGTGATTATCTGCATACAACGCCTTTGCTGAAGTGCGGTCAAGAGTTATTGTCACTCTGTTTTTCGCCCAAAATCCATCTCCATCTGTGAACACAAATTCAGTGCGTTCATCACCAGTTGTATTCCATGAATACTCGATAGAAACCTCATCCATCTTTTCCCAGTCTGCCAAAGCAGACGTTACTGCATCTTGCCATTCTTGAGAAGAATCATCAAGAGATTCGTGATAAACAAGGAAGACAAAACCTTCTGCATCCTCTTCCTCACCAATGAATGCATCTTCACGAAGATCACTTGCTTGAACAGATTCGTGTTCCCCAACGCCCCATGACTCTGCCCAATTTGGCCCCATGGCAATGAGTGAAGCCATACCAATGCACGCCAAGAGGCCAATGACGAGAACCTTTTTTCTGTAGTCGTAGGTGAATTCACCCAGTTTGTAAAACAGACGATTCTCTAAGAGTTTCGGATCTGTTACGGATTCCATGTGCTTGCCGTAGTAAAACGGTTTATCAAATCATGTATGTAGAACCCACTCACTTTCTGTCCGTTGGTTTACTAGATGGGCCCGGTAAGGGAAGAGTCCATGCACGGTTTTTTTTCTTCTCTAAAACAAAAACATCCTCTTCATCAGAACCTTCTATAGATTCTAAAGCAGGAGATGATTCCAAACCAAAATCAGAGAGTGAGGTTTGATCTTGAGGTAAACCAACTTCGTTTTCTTCGTCAAAAATATCAGCATCAACGGCGTGCGCATAAGCAATCTCATCAAGTGCTTCAACTGAGATGTACATTGATTGGGGCAAGCCACCACTCAACGGAACGACATGGACAAATTCGTTTGGAAGTCGTCCATCGAAATTCGAATAGTACGCCATGCTGTCATCCTGCATAACAAAGTCAATTTTGTACCAACGGTCATCCTTCTCAATCGGCCTCGTACGGATATGAACCAATACTCCAACTTCTTCTGCATCATCCTTGAGATTCGCTTGTTCAATCATTGATTCAAACACGGGCCCGAAGAAAGCAAGCCCGTCATTTTTCAACTCCTTTGAGTTGCGTCCATAGGTGTATAGGACCCTGTTCTGGTCAAAGTCTCGTCGGCATACAATCACAGTGGTATCGGAATCTTGTCGCATGGAAGTATACATATCAGTCGACAGTTCTTAATCATAATTCTAAAATCATTCTTGAGAAGTGGATTTCCAATACAAGTCTTCATGAAGAGAATCTCTAGTGGCGAGGTATGGAACAGGCTATACTCGGTGGAGGATGCTTCTGGTGTGTCGAAGGCGCTTACAAGAGAATGAAAGGAATAATCTCCGCACTTCCCGGATATGCAGGGGGCCAACGACCAAATCCTACGTACGAAGAAGTATGCAGTGGAAGGACAGGGTATGCTGAAATCGTCATCATAGAGTACAATCCCGATGTCATCTCATACTCCACGTTACTCGAAGTGTTCTTTACGGTTCATGATCCAACGCAGTTGAATCGACAAGGAAATGATATTGGGACACAATATCGAAGCTGCATTATGCCTGTTAATGAAGAGCAAAAAAGAATTGCAACAGAATCGATTCAATCCTTCCAAGACGCGTTTAAGAATCCAATCGTAACAACAATCGAACCCGCCTTGAATCTCATTGTAGCGGAAGTATACCACCATGATTACTATGCAAGAAACCCCACTCAAGGCTATTGTCAGATTGTGGTGGGACCAAAACTGAGCAAGGTTCGTAAGAAACTCGCTCATTTGTATGAAACCACGGATTGAGACATCTACATCGTAGAGTTGAAAGAGTGAATAGTGCACCACTGCTCATGGTCAATGGAATCGCTCAACCACCAACCCCGAATAATGAACCTGTTATGGGTTTCCTACCCGGCTCTCATGAGCGTATTGAATTACAAGCAGAACTTGCAAAACAAACGGCTGAAGTCATTGAAATCCCATGTATTATCAACGGGGAAGAAGTTTGGACAGGTAACGTCGTTGAACAGGTTATGCCCCACAATCACGGCCACGTTCTTGCAAAGGTACATCTTGCTGGAGAACAAGAAGTGCACGATGCAATCAATGCCTCCCTACAAGCACACAAAGCGTGGTCAACCATGCCTTGGGAAGCAAGAGGAGCGATTTTCCTAAAAGCTGCTACAATGCTTGCTGGAGAACGACGACAGGAAATCAATGCATCAACAATGCTGAATCAATCCAAGACATGCCATCAAGCCGAAATCGACTCTGCTTGTGAATTGATTGATTTCTGGAGATTCAATGTCGACTATGCAAGAGCAATTTACGAAGACCTTCAACCTCCGATTTCACCAGATGGTGTATGGAATCAAAGTGAAATACGCCCATTGGAAGGATTTGTGTTTTCGATTACCCCTTTCAACTTCACAAGTATTGCTGGAAACCTACCTTCTTGTGCTGCTATCATGGGCAATACTGGTGTATGGAAACCAAGTAGAAACTCGTATGTTTCAAATTACAGAATCATGAAACTTATGATGGATGCAGGACTTCCTGCTGGCGTTATCAACTTCATTCCAGGAAAAGCATCAGTTGTTGGAGACATTTGCATGTCACACCCAGATCTTGCTGGAATCCACTTCACTGGATCTACAGGCGTCTTCAGAAAGCTCTGGAGAGATATTGCAAATAATCTCGAGAACCTACGAAGTTACCCTCGTATTGTTGGAGAAACTGGTGGAAAGGACTTCATCGTCGCACATCCAGAATGTAACGAAGAAGCGCTCATTGTAGCATTGTTACGAGGTTCGTTTGAATTCCAAGGACAGAAGTGTTCTGCTGCAAGTCGTGCATATATTCCTGCTTCTGTTTGGGGACGGATCGGGTCAAAATATTGTGACGAAGTTGGTAAGATTACCATGGGAGATGTCTCTGATTTCTCGAATTATATTGGAGCAGTCATCGACAAGAAATCCTTCGACAATATCGCTGGTTACATCGATCGAGCGAAAGCAGACAGCGGTTGCACCATCGTCACAGGTGGGAACTATGATGACTCTGTCGGTTACTTCGTTGAACCAACAACAATTCTTTGTGAAGACCCGATGTACGAATCAATGGCCCAGGAAATCTTTGGACCAGTATTATCCATTCACGTTTACCAAGACAGCGAATATGAGAATATCTTGACTATTTGTGATTCCACTTCAGAATATGCATTGACGGGATCTATCTTTGCAAAGCATCGAGAAGATATTGAATTTGCAAAGGATGCACTGCGATTCAGTGCTGGTAACTTCTACATCAATGACAAACCTACAGGGGCTGTTGTTGGACAACAACCGTTTGGTGGAGCCCGAGGAAGTGGAACGAATGACAAAGCAGGAAGCCCACTGAATCTCTTGAGATGGGTTTCTCCTCGTTCAATCAAGGAAACCTTTGCACCACCAAAGAGTTGGACTTACGGCTTCCTAGAATGATGAGGCCAACGGCCTTTTGCCTCTAAGGCGTTCTGAACTTTAGGAGTAAGTAACTCTCCACTTCGATGGCGTGCAGCCAGTGAGAGCAGATACCACCCGAGGGTCAAGATTGGCGTAGCTACAAGTAATGTCAGAGAAAACCAAACCATAAGATTACCATTAGTTGCACCCCAGGACCACCAGCCTGTCAAGACAAGCGTGATGATGAGAAACAAACGAGACGCTTCACTTGGCGTTGACATTCCCCTGTGATCGATACGGGGTGCAAGAAGACGATTCGCCCATTCCATGGTCTCTGAAAATCTCATTTGCTTTTGAAGAACTGTTTTATTTCATCCGAATGCTTATTGCTAGGGTTATCGAGGAGCAAATCCGCAATGATGAGTGCTTTATGCTGACTGCTGTTTCCGTGAGGAGTGATGGGCGAACTGAGCGGACTTTCAATCCCATTCTTCATGTAGTTCCTACAACGAAGAGATATCATGCAGCCATCTGAAGCCAACCATGCTTCACCTCAGGCTCATCTCAATCAAGAGTCTCGGTGGCACAGCGTCTGGAGAATGCTTGGTATCGTGGTACTACTTTGGTTCCTTGCTCAATTTGTGGTCCTCATAGCCGCTGGTTTCCTCGACGGTGATCTTAACGGAGACTTTGGCCCGTTGGATGGCGGATTAATTTTGGCAGGAAGTATTTGTTCTGCACCAATGGTTTTGCTTCTCTTAGCAATACGACGGCCAAAACTCGAACACATTATCGTGGCTCAACCAGATGCCAGTGGGACACAAGTACATTCACTCCCTAATACTCGTATTCTTCAAACTCCAGTACCAACAACAATGCGTCAGTATATTGTCCGCTCCAGACATCCGTTGAGGGTTCCAATAGCCAAACATCTATGGATGCTTTTCCTTGGAGGCGTCATCATCTCAAGTATCGCCTTTGCACCGCTTTTACTTGATTCCACAAATGTCTTCTTCTTGCTCCTAGCCGTTTGCGTTGCAGTTCCAGCATGGTTGGTTGGTTTCTCAACACCAGTTTTTGCATGGTGGTCCTTCTCAGCCTCTCGATTCCAGCTAACAACAAATCGTCAACAGGGAGAAGCAATGCTCATCGCGGGCATGCTTTCGACATTCCCTGCGCTCATCATCAATTCGTTCATCACCCCTGGAACGGTTTTACTGCTCAGTGGTGGCGATGTTTCAGCAACCACAGTTGAATACATTACAATCATCATTTCCGCACCTGTTGGAGAAGAAATATGCAAGGCCCTTGCAGTTTTGAGCCTGAGTAGCATGATCGATTCAAAGCGAAGGGGATTCCAAGTTGGTTTTACCGTTGGGCTTGGATTTGCATTGCTTGAGAATTTGCAATACATCTTGTTCAGCCTTTTCGCAGGAGAGTTTGTTGCCATTTCCTACGGCCTGACTTCCATTGTCAGAGGTATTGGTTCGATTCCAGGTCACGCTCTTTGGACTGCTTGCAGTGGGTACGCAATAGGCCATATGCTCGAACAAAGAAAACTTGGAATTCAACCTAAATTCGACACATGGGGCTTGGTAAATCCGATGACAGGGGAAACGACAACGATTTCCGCTAATCCTTCGACCTATCTCACTCAATCATTTTTGGTAAAAAAATCAGAATTACAACTTCCTACATCGATTCCAGTCATGCTTGGATTAGCAATGTTTGGTCATGCTTTCTGGAACGGAAGTTCTGTACTGATATCGCATCTAGCACTAAACCTGTCACCCGCTCTTGGCCTCATTCTTGATTTGACATGGATTGTGATTCTCATTACACTTCTATGGACAGTTGGTAGATTTGTTGTATCTGCTGCAATGGAAGACAAGACTGTGTCTTAAATCGTTTCTTTCAGAGAATAATCTTACGCAAAGAACAAAACTATGATGCATAGCATGGTGGTTAGGGCTCAATATGGATTTTGCATCTGGAGGCTTTGTTTCTGGGAACATTGCAATCACTTCTTTGCTCATTCTTGGCTTAATTGGAGCCTCATCAAAAGCACGTATTCTTGATGCTAAAGGCATCATTGCTGCAGCATTACTCGGTTTCTTAGTCGGCTGTTTAGGGCATTGGACTTGGCTATTACTTCTGCTTGCTTTCCTTCTCAGCAGCCATGTTGCTACTAAATGGCGTTTTGATGAAAAAGCAGCTTTAGGATTGAGTGAATCCTCAGATGGTCATCGTGGATGGATCAATGTAGCTGCAAATGGAGGCATGCCTGCAATCGTTGCAATTCTAGCCTTTGCACTTGATGAATGGGAAAATGGCCTATGGATGTTTGGCGCTTCTGTAGCAGTCGCAACGTCCGACACATGGGCGAGCGAAATTGGAAGCCTTGATAATCGAGTTCGAATGATCACAACAATGAAACCCTGTAAAGCAGGAATCAATGGAGGGTTTTCTCCAAACGGACAACTTGCTGCTGCATCAGGTGGTTTACTCATTGGACTATGCTCTCTTATTGCAGGAATCATCATGTTCAAAGATTCAGTCACAGATACCGCAATGAACGCTGCTATGGTAGCTGGAATAGGCTTCTTGGGATGTCAGATCGACAGCGTTCTTGGAGCAGTTCTAGAAAATCGAGGTTTCCTTACGAAGGGGTCAGTTAACGCGATTTCAATCATATCCGGAGTGTTCATCATGTGGCTATACCTTGGCCAGCCAATGTGAAATTCGCCGCCGACTTCATGAACTGGCACACGTTCAGAGTGTCATGCGCCATCACCGTTTCATCGCATTCGGCCTCTTGGCGCTCTTCGTCTCGAGTTTAGCCATAGGCGCTCAAGGTGCTCTTGAAAACGTATCTTACGAAGAAGGATACATCGATTGGGAAATGGATATCGAGCAACGATTGTATGTTGAAGGAGAAAATGCTGAAAATTCCGTTCTTCAACGAGCAAGACCTGACGCTACTCTCGGTTTTACAGATGTAAATCCTGGAGGGGGCCCTATTCAAATATTCGAATTGACATCACCTCCACTGGTTAATTCAATGAAGGGAACCATAAATATGTCAACGTACTTCAGCGCATATATTGTACCGATTGCTGCTGCTATTCAGCCAACAACATGTACATCTAGCCTGCTCACATCTCCACCAGGCGATGACGATTCGACGACACTCACTATGCTGGTGAGCATTTCAGGCTCTCAAGTTTATGAAACCACAATCACTGAAGAAATAGATAAAATTGCATCAAATGACCCTCAGAATTTTTCTGGTGAAGTTCTTCAAATCGATGTCGATTTACAAGCAGGTGATACATTCACTCTTACACTGATTGCACAACACAACTGCGAAGGAACACGCGCAAGAATCCAATGGGGAGGATTTGAGACGAATGCTGGTGGAATTGTAATGACTGGTAAAGTATACGAACCCGAAGCAAGTATCAGAATTGATTCTTCTAAACGTGCCCATATCGAATTCTTGCCTACATTGCCTTGGGGTGAAGATGATGTCCTCATCGATGGGAATGGAAACCGAGCTGTTTCATGGGTCTTACGGGGACCGCTTGATTCCGATGAAAAGACGAACAAAGACCGAGATACGGTAATGGAAAATTCGATCGGCCGCATCCGTATGGAACGTAACCTTGGAAATAACGAAACTGCTTGGATTTGGACTGGAAAAGAGCAGCTCTTTACTGGATCCTCGAATTTGGAGGTATGCGTAACGACAACCAGTGGGAACCCTAACATTGATTGTCATGCATTTGGAATTATCAGATTTGAAGTCGAAAAGGACAATGAAGGATTTGCAAGCGCAGGTCTTTGGCTAACTCTGACAACCATTTCATGTTTCATAGGCATCGTGTACAAAGGATTCAATTCCGAACCACCCCTCCCTCTTCCAATCGTTGGCGCTCTGTTTGTGATGATGCTACTCATGCTCCCTCTTGGTTTTGCTCAAACCAATTTGAGTGACGAAGCCATTCTTGATGACAACGCTCTACTTTTAGATGCTGAATTCAAAATCGACGGTACTGAATTCACGACAATCTCAGAATTAATGGGTGACTCAAATGCTCTTGTCATTGGTGCGATCGCTCCTGGCTCTGAATCAGCACAAGATCAAGCAAATGAATTCACTCTCCTTCTTGGGCAGAGAGATGATATTTCGGTCGTACAAGTCGTAACAGGCGATAATTCTCTTCTAAGTGATGTTCTTGCATACAGATCACAACTAAACGGAAGTTGGCCAATCGTATTGGATTACAATAACGAATTGGTAAGTTCTTCTCCAACTGGCAATGCAGATTCAATAATAATCGTTGATAGAACAATGCACATCACCTGGAGTGAAACCCCAACCGCTGGTTCGAAAGCAATGAACGATGCAATTGACGGGATTGGTAACGGAGGTCCCACAAGTTTAGGAACATATTTTTCCATCTTCTTACCTGCTGGTTTATTCCTTATTTTCCTTGCATTACCTCGACAAGGTTGGACGAAACCTGAGGAACCACTCCCGCCTGGCGCACTTTGGGCAAGCATTGTCATAGCAGGAGGTAGTGGAGTTTTGATGGTTCATCTGCCAGCACTCTTGGTAAGTTTGCTACCATTAGGGGCATTTATTGCCCACATGATTCATGTCGGAATGTTCCTTTGGTTTGTCCAAATGTGTGTTGTCACATACCGAACTGGTTCACCATTTGAGGCCAAGTTACTCGGATCACTTCTTCATGGTTTAACCAACAAATCCTTCCAAGATTGGCGGTCAAAAGAAGACATGCAACGAGATGTCTTCCTCGGAGTATTCATTGGTTGGTTTGCATGGCTTGCTAATCCCGCTTTGATTGCCCAAGGAGTAGGGGCGAGTGCATTGAATGGAGGCATCTCTATTCTCTTCGCAATTCTAATCCTCATCGGACACGTCGTTGTCTCTGGAATTACGGTTCTAATATTGCGAATCGTTGCATCTTGGGGTGGGCCAATTTCAAAACTCTTCGGTAAGTTTGGGGCAGATTCCTTTGCGCGGTTCATGGGACTGGTTCTGATTCCAATCAGTCTATGGGTTACAACGAATTCAATCTTAGCTCTCTTTTCAATTGGCGTATTCTAGAGAAGCCTTAATGCAGGTAGAAGTATAATCCTAGGATTATGTATCCAATTCAAAGAACATGGTCAAGGACTCGAATTAACCTCATGCAACGATGTCCTCGAGCTTTTGTTCTACGGTATGGGATTGCTGCATATGCAACAAATCATCCTACGGGACAAATGCTGAAAGATTCATTTGAAATTCAGACTCCTTGGATCCTTATGCAAATGAGTATTCGTGAAACAATTCGTGATTATGTCGAAGATTATCAATTAGGAATGAAGTGGTCAAAAAACCTGATTCGACTGAAATTCAGTCAATTATTCCGATATAAGATTCAAGATAGAAACGCAATCATCAAAAAACTCCCTAAATGGAAAGAACCAGGATCAATGTTTCGAACAATTAAACCAGAAAAGCATCTTGAGCAAATTGGGTCGAAACGGTGCGTTAATTTGCTCGAGAATGATTCATTTATCCATTTACTGAATACAATGTCAATAAAGCCAATATCGCCAACCAAATCGAAAAATATTGATGGTCTTAAGGTGTACAATTCTGCTGATTTTTTAGCCCGAAAAGGGCAAAACAGTATTTCCCTGATTCGAATCAACCTTTTCGGAATTCAATCTGTTGATCAAATCAACTACAATGCTGCTCTCTTTTCATTGGGAGTGAAAAATCAAACCATCATCCAATACTCATGGAAGAATGGTAGATGGTTTATCCATAGGAACACAGTTTGTGAAAAAGAAAAGCATTCTATTCGCAGATTAATACGTCTCGACTCAATTGAAATGGAACGAATTCTCAAACTTGTTGGTCCGAAAAACAACCTTGAGCAAGTGCCTTTTGCAGATTCTAGTCGTGCTTGTACTCATTGCAGTGTCCGTTTTTTATGTCCAGCAAAGGATGGTTTGGAAGAAGCTAAGATGGAACAGATGTCGTTAATGTGCTAAATTCAATTCAACAATACCTTTATAAACTCTGAAAACAAGAATAACGTGCACAAATAGTGTATGGGAATCCTATGTACCGATAATCGACCAAATTTGCCCGAAGCTGTCAATGCTTTGGCGGGAACGCAAGACGTTTCTGCGCTGGTAAATTGGAAGGAAGATTATGAGTAATAACAAGAAAAACAAAGGAAGGAAAAGACGTACGGGACGACGCAATAGTCAAATGAGTTATGACGATACTCAGGGAATACAGGTTAAGACACATTCCCGAAGTAACAAAACAAACAAACCATGTTGCAAAAATTCATTCTCAAAGGATCTAATGAATCTGAGGATGGATAGCGAACTTCAAGGATATTGGATTGGGAGAAATATCCACCTCTTGAGAGGTTCAATTATTCAACAACTACCACAACAGTTCGTAAAGAAGTATGCAAAACACATGGCTCATTTTGTGAAGTTTATTGAGGACCGTATCGGAAGATAAGCCTCCTTTGTTGAAAGGCCTCCGATGGCCTTGGATATCGGAACCAGTTGAGCGTAAGCTCTAGTCTTGATTATCAAGGCGAGAGTCTAAGGGCTGACTCCACGGAGTAGAGACATGGAGAATGGCGTTCAACGACAGTATGCTGCAAATTCAATCTGCTTCGGCTGTGGTCCTGCAAATGAACATGGTCTACAAATCAACTCTTACAGGACTGAACAGGGCTTAGAAATGAGATTTACTCCTTCAGAAGAACACCAAGCATTTCCAGGTATGGTCAACGGTGGTATCATTGGAACCCTGATGGATTGCCATGGCAACTGGGCTGCAGCGATTGCTTTGATGGATGAACAGAATCTCGATGAACCCCCTTGTACAGTCACTGCTTCCTATTCGATTTCGTTAAGACGGCCAACACCAACCGACACTGAACTCGTTATCATAGCCTATGCAGAAGAGATTAGTGGCGACAAAGTTAATGTGCGTATGGAGCTAAAGGCTGACGACAAGATCTGTGCAACAGGCAAAGGACTCTTTGTAGCAGTAAAGGAAGGGCATCCAGCATTCCACCGTTGGAATTGAGGTCCGAACATGGCTAAACCATCGTCATCTCAATCCTCATTGTTGGATGATCTTCGCATAGAGGTCCACCTCACAATGAAGGAGATGGATCTATGGACCGATGAAGAATTGGGTAATTTACATCTTGTTCAATTGGGAGTCCTACGGAGAAATGCCACTCAACGCCATGGAGTAACTCGCTTCAGGCGCAGTAAGAATTCGGAAATTCTACGCTTTGAAGATGTTGAAACAGTGGATTTACACCCACACCTTCTAACAAAAGAATGGTATGACTATGCACGGTTTGTGTTGTATCATGAATTCCTTCATGTCCTCGGTATGAGGTTTCACAATACCACTTTTCGAAGAATTGAATCGCTTTGGCCTCACAATGGAGAACATCAAGGAAAAGAGTTCACACAATATTTGAGAAAACGCTCTGCTGATTGGCTTTGGACATGCACAACGTGCAGTACTCAGTATCCTCGCAAGAAGCGAAGTAACGGGAAATATAAGTGCCGAAGATGCTCAACCGTTCTCGTGGATATTGAAAATGTAGGCGAAACAATCTAAACAATTTATTGAATAGCAAGTCATGAGTGAAGGAGCATGGAGTGGAAGATGCATCGCTTCATCATTGTAATTCTTTTACTCTCAATAATCCCTCCAAGCCAAGCATCACTCACTGATGAGGTAAATGGAGGGACGTTATTTTTCTCGTGTGTATCTGATGATGAATGCTTACTCACACCTGTTGCAACGGGTGAGGAAACGATTACAGGGAGTGTACAAGCGAACCCTGTTTCAACTGAAACAGTTGCCTTGGAGTTTGATATGTTTCCAGAGCAGACTGAGTTAGCACTCTTGCCAGATGTTCTCGATGAATTGGTCATCGATTTACGCGTTCAAGGAGATGTGTTAGGTCTCTATCGACCACAAATTGATGTCAGAATTATAATTGGCACGAGCGTCACGAATCTTGAATCAGATGAATCAACAACCCCTAATGGTAATGTCGAGCCATATCAGTGGACAAATGAACCATTAAATCTAGACCAAGGTCGTCTTTTATGGCCAGATGAACCCGTTCGTATTCGAGTCACATTTACTCTTGACCGACCATCAACATGGGAATTTCACCTTCGTGAGGCCTCATCTATCGATCTCGACATCACCTGGTCAGACAACATTGCAGCAAAGAATGTCGATGAACCGACGAGTGCTTTGCAACCAAAACCCACTTCTCTAGAAGAAGTGCATCGTGGAGCATTGGTTGACATTGAAGATGATTGTTGGTCCTTTAGTGTCCAAGAGCATGAAATTCTACGAATCTTAATCCAATGGGAAGATGTCCCGTTAGAATTGCAACAAAGCAACGGTGTCCATCGACTCCGAACGAGTAATGGTCTTCAGGTAGCAACACCTGAAGTCGTTACCAAGTCAGAAGATGACACTGTATTGACAACATATCGTTGGAGAGCACTCGATCCTGGCGACTATATCTTTTGTCTTAAAGGTCAAACAGATCGCTATCAACCCTATGTCTGGAGTGGTTTGTATGCTGTTGAAAGTTCTGGACCAACCGATTCATCAGAGTTCTCTGGAAAGGTTGTTTATGAAGCAAATTATTTTGATTTCTCAACAGGAATCGAAATCGAATTAGAACAACATAGCGGCCTCATCTTGTTGCCTTCAATCATCGCTCTCATCTTTTTTATGATGGACATTCGGCGGAAATCGACATCGAACATGACACGATTTGGCGCCTTTCTTCCAATTTGTTTCGTTTTGTTGATGAGTGGGGTTGTAAGCCCTCTTTGGGCGATGGCAGACGAAGTGCAGGATTCTGATGAATGGACCTTTGACCAATTACTCGAAGAGCGGATACAACAATTATGGGACGTTTCAAGTCCTGCTACACCTCAAGCCACCATGATCGAGCACGTCGGTGCGACATGGGGTGTGAGAGACGGTGAACAACTGAAGTTGTGGCTTGAAATCGATGAAGCATATCAACGGGAAGACGGAAAATGGCAACTTATCGTTGCAGATTTCGATGAGATTCGTCTTGATAGTTTAATCTTCAATCAAATCTCTGAAGCGAGACAAGGGTCAATCACCGATGGATTAGACGAACATATTGTTCAATTTTCAATTATGGCCACACGAGCGCTTTTGCTGGACCTCATGATGCTTGAAGCGCTGTTGGTTGTCGATGATGAGCCGACATCATCAATTCATCACATCGATACAATGATGGTTGATACATCGTCTTACGGCTCCACAACCTCGCCAACATGGGCGACAAGGCCAGCCGACATCGATGATTCAAAATGGAAACGCCTTCAATCATCTATTTACCCTGACCGAATTACTGTATCACTGTGCGATTGTGCACTCGATCTATTAGATTTACAAGTAACATATTCCTCGCAGTTCAACGAAAATGACTCTCCTGAATTCACTGCTTTACAACAAGCAAACGGAATTATTCCTTACTCTGCAATCGTTGCGATTACCTGTATAATCTTGGGAGCAATTGTCATACAACGAGAATCAAGAAGAAGAAATGCCGCTAAGAAACTAGCAGAATCCTTTGTTGGACAAGCGTCCATATGGAATTCATTCTTCACTGTTTGACTTCTTTGCTTGAGCTGACATGGCCTTTGCATCTTCATCGCTAATTCCAAGTGCTGCTTGGAATTTCTTCAAATCTTCAAGTTCATCTTCGGTGATGATTCCATCAGACCAAGCTTCTTCATAGGCCTTGGTCAAGAAATCCTTGTAGGCGTCAGGGTTTAGAAGCACGTCACGGATTAAACCGTGGTCAACAGTGTTTGTTGGTGCATCGGAAGTAAGTTCCATCATAGCGGAGGAACGGCGCATTTCCTTTACAGCCATATCCTTCAATCCGTGACCTGCCCAGACTGCTCCAGCAGCAATGACGGAAGCAGCGAACCATCGCATCATATCAGGATCGACAAGTTCACCAGGTTCAACCAAATGAAAAAGTCCTAGCACAGCCATGGCAGCTCCGCACATGACTTCAAACCAATCATTCAAATCAGGTTCATCTGAAAATACGGATAGTCGTTGCTCGATTAACAACTCAGTGTTGTCGTCCATGAACCTCGTAGAGAGCGGAAGGACTTATGCGTGTCGGCAGGGTTGAAGAAGCGCATTCCTTTTCACCCCTTGACGTAACCTATGGTCATGGGCGAGGAGGAAAGAGCGATTGCAAACCTTGCTCTCCCTGAAAACGTGCGCCATTTTTTTTCATCAAAATGGGGCATAACGCAACTCCATCCTCCGCAATTTGAAGCGATGGATGCAGTGTTCGAGCAATCAAACGTTCTACTCGCAATTCCAACTGCATCGGGTAAGTCCCTAGTTGCTTACATAGCGATACTCAATCAACTACTGACTGAAAATCCAGGTTCAAGAGCCGTCTACATTGTTCCATTGAAGGCATTAGCAAGTGAAAAATTCGAAGAACTCAAAGAAATTGGAGCAGAAATCGGATTGAAGATTGGTTTAGGAGTTGGGGATGCGACTGCTGAAGCCAAAAATATTGAAGATTGTGACATCCTCATTTGTACCTCTGAGAAATTAGATTCCCTCATGCGTACTCGTTCAGAACTCATGAGCAATGTCTCAGTTGTTGTTGCCGATGAATTCCATCTTCTTCATGATGCTACTCGAGGCCCAACACTAGAAATCAATCTGACTCGCTTGAGAACACTTCGCCCGAATGCCCAATTGATTGCGCTATCAGCAACTGTTGGGAATTGCGAAATACTTGCTACTTGGCTTGATGCCAAACTAATACAATCGGACTGGAGACCTGTCGACCTCGAGTACTCAACCCTTCATGATCGTCATCTTGAACCAAGAAAGGTTCAATCATCATCGCTTGATAATTCAGTTCAGCAACTCTCTCCTCCAAGACACCTCGACGGCCCTCTAAGCCATCCATCATGGATTGTGGTCAATGATAGCATCGAGCAAGGAGGCCAAGTATTGATTTTCGTGGGAACTCGGAGAAGTGCTCAATCCGAGGCAAAGAAACTTTCTGCACGTGTCAAAAAAAGATTTGCCAAAGAACAACCTGAACGGTTGATTGAACTCGAGCAAATAGCAGATTCACTGGAAGGCAGAACTCAGACGAGTATGGGTGAAACATTGGCTCAATGCGTCCGAGGAGGCGTTGCATTCCATCATGCTGGATTGACACATCGGCAACGGCAAGTGATTGAAGGCGCATTCAAGAAAGGGCAACTTCTAGCCCTCTGTGCAACTCCAACCTTGGCTGCAGGAGTGAATTTACCTGCCCGAAGAGTTCTGGTGCGAGACATTAAACGGTGGGATGATGGAATGAGTCGTCCGTTACCAGTTATGGAAATACATCAGATGTTAGGACGTGCTGGAAGGCCACGGTATGACGATATTGGTGAAGCATGGATTCTCTGTAAAGGAACGGATGGTTGGCAGGTCGCTGATGATGTTAGCGAACGATATTTCTTCGGCCCAATCGAAGATATCACATCAAAACTGGCTGCTGAGCCTGCAATGCGAATGCATCTTCTCTCTTCAGTCGCAACAGGCGGCTTACTTCATCGTCATTCAATTGGAACCTTCTTTGGAGCAACCTTCCTTGGCACAACGATGCCTTCAACGCAACTACAGGAACGACTTGACACAATGCTCGATTGGCTTGTTGAGGAGCGATTTCTTCGAAGAGTTGGTGTCGATGAGCAGTATCAAGATCGTATTGCAAACTCAGCCATAGATGATGAAGAAACCTGGGAAGACGAGGTTCCTATTTGGGTTGCTGTTGCCCAAGATGCAGGTGGTGTAAGCATTACATCTCCACAAGAACAACAAACAAGAAGTCAAACATCTCATTCCAAACCATCTCTCGGCTTTGTGTCTGCTTCCTCAATGGAACAAGTAGGAGGATGGAGTCAACAAAAGGGAGAACACCCTGCAATGCGATACGAAGCAACTGCAATGGGTGAGAGAATTGCTCAATTGTATTTGGATCCACTTTCGGCATCCATCATGAGAACTGGAATGCGGAGGGCAGTTCGAAGAATTGTTCGTGGCGATGCTCCAGTCACTCAATTTGGATTAACACATCTCGCTTGCAGCACTCCTGATTTTTCGTCATTGTGGGCCAAGACAGCTGATTTAACACTCGGTTCTAATCTTCAACTTAAGGCAGCAGCGGTCGAAGATGAACTCCTCCATGATATACCCTATGAAGAGCGGCACCTTGGCCTTGTAAAATCAGCGTGGTGCATTGAACATTGGTTTGAAGAAGAAACGATGCGAGAGATAGAGAAGGAACTCGATGTTTCTCCTGGAGACGTTCATCACCGTGTTGATTTGATGGAATGGTTGCTTTATGGGGCACGTGAAATTCTACTTACGGATGATGTTTTTTCTGACGAACATATGCCAGTGCTCGCTCAACTTTCAAAGGACTTGGATTTACTTCGCCAACGAGTTCGCCATGGATGCAAGGAAGATCTTCTCCAACTTGTCAAGATACGACATGTAGGTCGTGCAAGAGCCCGTTCTCTCGCTGGATTCGGGATACGCACTCCAAAAGCAGTCCTACAGATGACCCATGCCGATAAGCAAAAAGTTGCTTCATGGAGAGGATGGGGGCCTAGGCTTGTTGAAAACATCATATTGGAAGTAAAGAAGGTCTTATCGAAAGAAGAAAAAGTGCTTCCGCCACGTCAGCGCACTGATGATTTGCCTCTCGAAGGCGAAGGTCAATCGGATAATTGATGTGCTAACAGGATACGGCATCCGTTTATGTGGAGCACGTTCCCATGTTGGGCTTGGAATTCTAATGATCCTATTGATTTGAAGCAATTTGTTCAATCCTTTCAGGAATCACAACCTTCTGACAGATGGGTCTTTTGTCGGGATGATGTCGCCCAAACACCTCGCCAATTATGGACTGCTGCAGTTGTGAGTTCACGAAATATTGAGCGATCAACTGCACAAGCTCGTTCATTAGATGCTGAGTTTCTAAGAGTTTTATCTGGAACACATAATGTCTCAGAGGCTTTCAGACGAGCAGGCCTTGCTCAAGGAGCCAAATCAGGTTGGCTACTTCATATTCCCAACATCGACCACCCTCAAAACGTCGATGAAGTCTCCTCATCAGCTCAGTCCCTATTAACAAAACTTGGATTGACATCCACTGAAAATGCACTCCAAATCAGTTCCCCTGGTGCTGAAAAACTGGGTGTATCTCTCGATGGAGAAACAGAAGAGATACGGATTGAGGCTGCGCTTATTGGACACATACTCCTTGCTGATGTAAACACCTCGCATTAGACATTAATTTTCGTTGTTTGAAAACAAAGAGTTCAAACACTTCCGCCTTAAAGGCGCTACATGGTCATCCAGTCCGAGCGACCCTCGCCCGTATCCCATTCTACACGATACCTTGATCGAACCAAGATGAACAATGCCCTGAGTAATGCCATGACATTTGGAGCAAGTTATGCAGAAATTCGTTTAATGGCTGAAACAACTTCTTCAGTACGATTGAAAGATGGTCAACTTGAACATGCAATTCCAGGTCAAGAAATAGGAGCGACCCTTCGAATCTTAGCCGATGGAGCATGGGGGGTTCATTCTACAACTGATATCAGTAACATTCCAAATGAAATCGAGGCTACAGTTCGTCTTGCTAAAGCAGTCGCAGCCCGCCGACCGAGTGGGTCAAATCCAATTCAACTTGCTGAAGTTCCAATTTATCAAGATGAGATTCACTGGAAATCTAAAAAGGACGTCCGAGACACAGAGCTTGACACAAAGTTGTCAATGCTCGACAGCATCCATCAGTCTGCAAATGATGATGATCGCATCATCTCAGTTTCTTGTGGTTGGTCCGATGAACATCTGCATACTGAACTTCTTACGACAGAAGGCATGGATAGAACATGGTCATTCCAACGTTCGATGGTGAATGGTATGGTTACTGCAAGAGATGGCGGTGATCCCGTATCCTATAGAATGAGGCATGGCGGCGAAGGTGGGCTCGAACTTATCGAGGCCTGTGATCTTCAAACTCTTGGAGGAGACGCTCGTATTGCAGCGTTACGTCTTCTCAAAGCAAAGCGTTCACCAAGTGGTAAATTACCACTTATTGCTGACCGTGACCTTACTGGAGTTTACATCCATGAAGCACTTGGGCACCCTTGTGAAGCAGATCTTGTTGCAGCAGGCGACTCATGTTTGGATGGAAAACTTGGACAAAAAATAGGAAATGAGATCGTGACCGTTGTTGATGACCCAACAATGCGCGGGGGCTATGGAGCATATCCAATCGATGATGAAGGACTCGATACAAAAGAAAAGACACTCATCAAAAACGGTATATTGACTGATTATCTTAATCATAGAGAAACCGCACATCATTTTGGACTCGAACCAAATGCAGGCGCACGTGCACAGGATGGCCTCCATCATCCGCTTGTTCGAATGTCGAACACGATGATTATGGGTGGAAATTTCAACGATATCGATGAACTGATGGAAGATATCGATTACGGAGTCTATGCATGCGGTTCACGTGGCGGACAGGTTGATACTGGTCGTGGCTCATTCCAATTCGCGGCTCAAGAAGCCTACTTGATTGAGAATGGAGAGATTACAACTCCTTTGCGTGACGTGAGCGTTAGCGGACTAACATTGCAAATATTGAATGACGTCGATGGATTAACGAAAGATGCAAAACTTGCCAGCCCAGGATTCTGTGGAAAAGGACAAACCGTCCCTGTAGGTGACGGCGGACCAATCATGAGAATTCGAGAAGCTTTGGTGGGATGAGAATGATTCCTGAAGATGCAATTGAGCGACTTCTTGATGGATGTAAAGAGATTTCAAAAGAGTGTGAATTACAAAACATCTCTGAATGGGAAATCGTTGGATCGCAAGGTTACGGCCGTTCATTGGATATTGAAGCAGGTAGAATATCCCTCGCTTCTGGTGGAGGAGAAGGAGGATTTGGGGTCCGAATCCTTGAAAATGGCCGATATGGTTATGCTCACCTCGTTGATGTCTCTGGCGCAAAACACGCTGTTTCTCAAGCATTGTCAATTGCAAGAGCAAGCCCCAGCATTCCTGGATTTAATTTGCCATCAACCCAAGAGGCAAAGACCGTTGATGGAATGATCGATGACTCAATTCTAAAACTATCACCGGATGATCTTCTGTCTCAAGGTGACGACATTATATCGGAAGTGGCATCCCTCGATGAAAGGGCTGTTGTGATTGGTGGAGGCATTGGAATAGGTGCAGAAGCAAGTGTCATGCTATCAAGTCAAGGAATTGAAGCATCAGGAATTTCAACATCACACGGATTAGGAGTCCAAGTATCAATCGATGTGGATGGACAAATGACAAGTTCATGGGAAAGTTCTTCCTCACGAAAACTGATGAAAGGAATTCCTAACTGTGTCTCAACTGCAGTGGAATGGGCTCAAAAAACCAGAGATCCTATTGAAATCAAGTCCGATGCAGTGGATACACCTGTGATCATGACCTCTCAAGGAATTAGTTCCTTGTTCTCAAATATTATTCGTCCATCAATTCTTGGCGAGAGAATGGTTCGTGGAGAATCATACTGGTCTGGGAAATTAAACCAAGTTGTTCTTGATAATCATCTTACAATGATGGATGATCGACGCATGGAAGGTGGATTCGGTTCAGGATCTCGTGATGGAGAAGGCGTACCAACATCATGTCACACCATTATTGAAAACGGAACTCTACGAAAGATGCTGTGGTCTTCACGTGATGCCGCAAAGAATGTCTCAGAAGGGCGAGTTGATGCTGCAGAATCGACAGGATCTGCATCTCGAGGTAGCCACATGTCACCTCCAACAACAGGTTGCGGTGACGTTCATCTCCTTTCATCAAAGTCACCAATGTCTCTTGATGAAATGGTCGATGCTATGGGAACTGGTTATGTCATTCACAGCGTAATGGGAGCGCATACTGCCAACCCGACTAGCGGTGATTTTTCAGTTACATCAAGCACTGTCCTTCGAGTTGAAGATGGAGAAATAAGAGGAGCGATTAAGCAAGCTGGAGTTTCAGGAAATCTCTTCAAAGCCCTCTCGGATGAGGTAAGTCTCGGCCACAGTTCCACAAGGAACGGAGTTTCAAGCACAGGAACGAATCATCTTTCGAACATCCTCTTTGCACAAGGAATGCGCATTAATCCCGCCTGAGTTGTGGAGGGGATTGTTTATCACCCCTCGTCAGTCTTGTTCAGTTCCATGGAGGTCATGGGAGTGTCTAGTCTTAACCAATCCGCACGAAAACCCGAAGTCTGTACT